>JAGDMJ010000282.1 GCA_017860555.1 Bacteroidota bacterium | reverse complement strand
GTCGTCCTCTTTGTCGCTCATGAGTGTGCTAACGTGGAAGAAACTCAGAATGTCCTTGGAAAGGGTCCGTGCAACCCGCGCAAGGTCCTCGCGGCCGGAGAATTTCTCGAGGGGCGCAAGCCTGACTTCCCGGGTGCCCGCATCGGTCAATGACCACCTGACCTGATAGGACGTATCCGAGCCGGTGAGGTTGCCCTCGACGAAATACGAGATCTCTGCCGCATGCATCTGGCCGTAGCCGGATCGTTCTGCGCTCTTGCCAGGCTCTGCAGCCGCCCCGCCGACGGACGATTCAAGAGCGCCGTTGACGACGCCAATGTCCTCTATGCCGGTGAGCTGGTCCACGATCATAGCCTGAATCAGTAACGGCCAGTTTTCCTGGCGCGTCTCCTGCGTCAGATCGCGGAACGGCATGATGGCGACGCGCCACTTTTGCTTGGCGCTCCCGGGAGGTTGTGTGTCAACAGGACGATTCAACCACCAGGCAATCAACATGACGGCCAACAGGATGATTGGCGTACCGTACCGGGCGGCGCCGGGCAAGCGCTTCCAGAACAACGCAGGTTCCCACGTCGACAGCGGTCGCTGATCCAGGAGGGCGAGAACCTGACTCATGGAACGCGGCCTTGCTTCTCGATCCTTCTCGAGACAGCGTGCAATGAGGGAACTCAGATGAGTGGGCACACTGGACATCACGGCCTCGACCGGTCTGGCTGGCTCGTACATGATCGAGTAGATGACGGCATTCTCATAGTCGCTGGCGAAGGGGGTCGTTCCGGTCAGCATTTCATAGAAAACAACACCGAGTGACCAGATGTCTGTTCTCTCGTCCACGTCACCCCCGCGGGCCTGCTCAGGCGACATATAGAGAACCGTCCCAACGGTCGAACCCGCACGTGTCACCTTTGTTCGACCCGCTAATCTCGCTATCCCGAAGTCAATGATCTTCGCGGAGCCGTCTACCGTGATCATGATGTTCGATGGCTTGATATCGCGATGCACGACTCCCTTATCGTGCGCGGCTTTAAGGCCACGAGCGACCTGATGAACGATGTCGAGCGCCTCATCGAACTTCAACCTCCCACGCTTGAGTATCGTGTCAAGCGTCGCTCCCTCGTAGTAATCCATTACAATGAAAATCTGTCCCTCCGGGGTCTCGTCAACGTCATGAACCGTGCAGATATTGCTGTGCTGGAGAGAGGAAGCGGCCTGTGCCTCGTGCACAAAGCGCCCCTTGGCCTCGGGGTCGGACGTGAGCATAGGCGGGAGGAACTTCAGGGCGACAAGGCGCTTGAGCCTGGTGTCCTCAGCTTTGTACACCACTCCCATGCCCCCGCTGCCCAGCTTTTCCAGGATCTGATAGTGGGAGACGATCTTTCCGATCATAGTGATCTTCCCCTGGGGGCGTTGATGCGGACCCGGCCGGACAGTTTGCCGTGAAAAGATCGGAGGCCGGCCTGGCGGAAACACGATTCCAGATCTTGGAGAGTGAAGTGCAGGGCGAGGTTGCGAGAGACCGTGATGCGGACCATTTAGCCTCCCAACGAATTGCAGAAGCTGTGAGCCAGGAACGCTTTGACGCTTGGTATCGAGGTACTGCGGCTTGTCGGAGGGAAGATACAACAGTGGAACGGGAGAGTCAAATCAAACTTGCGCCTTTCTTCACTTTGAAACGAATTTGGCCCTCTGCCCCCCGTTCATTGGCATGTTTTTCGGAGGGAGCCTGTGAGGATTTGCTCGAACCCGTGGCACGCGTGGTCACGGCGCTCCGGGGCTGAGGTGGTTCAGGTGCATGCTGTCGCGGGGCATTCTCGGCTTCGTCGGCGCAAGTTACGATGGTCCGGTGGACCTGGTGATGTCGGCAGTAACCCTCGGATCACCTTCTGAACGCCGTGATCGCCGATCGTTCGGCCTGAGCGACGGATACCCGAAGGCCACGGCATCGCAGATGGAAGACTTGCTTCTTGAATTCGTTCTTGAGAACTTTATGCACTCTGTATGCGTTCTCCTGAAACTACACACACCTGGAATTGCGAATCGTCATGTTCGAGAATATTGTTCATCCAGCACAAGTGGAGGTGACCCGATGGAATCCGCTGCAACGGAACTGCGAGGACTGATAGCTGGCGCCACACCCCGGTTGCGATCATTGCCCGAAGATCGGGCCTCGGGAAAGCCGGTTGCTGATAAATGGTCCCTCAAGGAGATTCTGGGCCATCTCATCGATTCCGCCTCAAATAACCACCAGCGGTTCGTCCGGATGCAGCTGCAACAGGATATCGGTGTCTTTTCCTACCAGCAAGGAGAATGGAACGCAGTCCAGAAGTACCAACTCGAACGTTGGCAGGACCTGGTGGATCTGTGGGCTTTCTATAACACCCACCTTGTGCATCTGATGGAGCATGTGGATCCTGCCTCTCTCGGCCACACGTGCGACATGGGGTATCCAAATCCGGCGACTCTGAAGTTTGTCATGGAAGACTATGTCCGACATGTTCGGCATCACCTGGACCAGATTCTGGGCGACATGGACCCTCAGAAGCGGACGCGGTGGGTCAGAAGGGATCCGAAAGAGCAGTAAGCAGATCAAGACGGTCATAATTCAGAAAAACAGGCATCGGGAGTTGTGGGCCTGGGACCGGCGCGCGACCTGTTCCGGTTTCCTCGAATCCGCGATTTGACATAATGGTCAACAGAGGTTACATTCATGCGTCCATCTTTGCGGACTCCCCCTTTCTCGTATCTCATTTCTCTCTGATCGCATACCAATGGAGGACTCCATGATACGGTTGTTGCTTTCCGCATTGTTCCCATGCGTCGTCCTGGCACCCCTGATGTTTGCTGAGAGTGCTTCATACGAGCGGGACACGATAAAGACGACAGCGGGTGGCGTGGAAATCACTTTCATCGCCCACGGAACTTTGATGATCGTGTGGAACGACAACACCATTCACGTTGATCCATACGGCAAGGTTGCGGATTATCGGGCGCTTCCCGCGGCCGACCTGATACTCATTACGCACCATCATGGAGACCATCTCGATCCGGGGGCGATCGAAAGTGTCTCCAATGATAAGACCAAGATCATTCTGACCGAGAAATGTGCCGAGACGATGAAGCAGGGGATCGTCATGAAAAATGGCGACGTGCAACACATCATGGGTATCGCAGTCGAAGCCGTCCCGGCGTACAATCTGGTGCACAACCGGCCGGATGGTTCGCCCTTCCATCCGAAAGGGGAGGGGAACGGATACGTACTGACGATCGGCAAGACGCGCATCTATGTTGCCGGTGACACCGAGAACACGCCCGAGATGAAGTCCCTGAGGAACATTGACGTCGCCTTCCTCCCGATGAACCTTCCCTACACGATGACGCCAGAGATGGTTGCAGACGCGGCGAAAGCTTTCAAACCGAAAATCCTCTATCCCTATCATTACGGGAAAACGGACCCATCGCGTCTCCTGGACCTCTTGAAAGGGACGAAAGAAATTGAGATCCGAGTCCGCAAAATGGAATGAGGTATGCTTATGAAACCCGTCACGCATCTCGTTTGGTTGCTCATGGTTCCTGGAATTCTTCTGGCACAGGTGCAGACAATGGACAACAGTATCCAGAATCTCTATCTCCTCTCCGGTGCGAAGTCACGTTCGATCAGTCCGGAGAATCTTACCGGAGCAAAAGGAGCGGGGGGGATGACGACCCTGGAGAAAGGGAGCGCCGCTCATGCAGCGCGCGAACTCGGCCAGGGATGGAAAGTGAATCCGTATGTCAGGATCAAATCGGGTGAAACATTCACGATGGCCGACATTGAGGGGCCGGGGATCATACAGCATATCTGGATGACGCCCACGGGTGACTACCGGCTGGCCATTTTTCGGATCTACTGGGACGGGGAAGCGGAGCCGTCCGTCGAATCGCCCGTAGGAGATTTCTTCTGTTCCGGCTGGGGGTGGAACCATGAGCCGCAGATCAGCTCCCTGGCAATCTGCGTCAACCCGAAGAACGGCTTCAACTCGTACTGGCAAATGCCATTCAGGAAGGAATGCCGCGTAACCATGGAAAACATGGCTGAGAAGGACCTGATCCTCTACTATCAGATCGACTACTCGGAGGTGGATATCCCCGGGGGGGCGGCGTATTTTCATGCCCAGTTCCGGAGGACCAATCCCGTCCCATTCAAGGAAGATTACACCATCGTTGACGGCATCCAGGGAGAGGGGCATTACGTCGGTACCTATATTGCTCACGGAACCAAGCAGCCGGGATGGTTTGGGGAAGGCGAAGTGAAGTTCTTCATTGATGGGGACGGGAAGTTTCCCACGATTTGCGGCACGGGTGAGGAAGATTATTTCAACGGCTCATATGGCTACAGGGAAACTCAGGCCAAGGATGGAGGGTACCGCTACACTGATTTCACAACGCCCTATTCGGGCTTCTACTGGGTCCAGGACACCGTTGGTGCAGGGTCGCAGCGGCGGTTTGGAGAATATCGATGGCACATCACGGACCCTGTCCGTTTTCAGAGGGACCTTCGGGTCACGATCCAGTGTCTCGGGTGGCAAAGTGAGGGGCGGTACCTTCCCCTTCAGGATGACATGTCCTCCGTGGCGTATTGGTACCAAACCGAACCGCATCATTCCTTTCCTAAGCTACCGCTGAAGGACTATCTTCTTCTGAAACCTGGAACATAAGTGACGTTGTCTGAACTCGGGATTCACGTCAACGAACGGGTTTAGCCAGGGAACCCCATCTCTTCCACGAAGATATCCTGGAATTCCGGGTCCTCGCTGAGTCCCCGGTGGACCATCTTCTTCTGCAATGCAGCCGTCATTTCAGGGTCCAGGAAGAGCGCCATTTTTGCCCCTCGGAGTGCCGTGTTGCCTGCGGCGATGATCTGGTCCTCCCGGAAAGACAGAAGGCCAATCCTGCGAGCACTCTCGCTATTCACATAGTTGCCGAAGGCCCCGGCTAGGTAAACGGAGGCAACATCGTCCTTCGTGATTCCCACCTCGCGGAGGAGTATCCGAACGCCTGCGGCGATGGCGCCCTTTGCCAGCTGGAGTTGTCTG
>JAGDMJ010000281.1 GCA_017860555.1 Bacteroidota bacterium | reverse complement strand
CAGGAGTGTGACCGTCGGGTCGAGCAGGTTCATCACGAGGCTCGGGGCAATGCCGAGCAGAAGGCAGAGGATGGCAAGCCCCGCCATCGCTCCGAGCATCATCCAGTGCGACTCGCGGGCGGTGCCGGCCGCATCGGAGCGAGGGAGCCCAAGGAAGGTAATCCCGAAAGCCTTCACGAAGCAGGCGGCAGCCAGGGCCCCCGTCAACGCGAGAAGCGCCACCGTGAGCGGTATGGCGATCTTGACCGGCAGGCTCGCGATGGAGAAGCCCTGCAGCAAGGCCTGGAAGGTCAGCCATTCGCTGACGAATCCATTCAACGGCGGAAGGGCAGAAATCGCGACAGACCCGACAAGGAACAAGGCTGCAGTCACGGGGAGCCGCCGAACCAGCCCACCCAGTTTTTCCATATTCCTGGTTCCGGTCGCGTTGACTACCGAGCCGGCGCCCAGGAACAAAAGGCCTTTGAATACCGCATGGTTCAAAACGTGGTACAATCCCGCGAGAAGAGCCAGAGCGGCAAGCACTTTGTCCCCTGACGCGGAGAAGAGCATTGCCGCACCGATACCCATGAGGATGATGCCGATGTTCTCAATGCTGTGAAACGCAAGCAGTCGCTTGAGGTCGTGCTCCATGAGTGCATACAATACCCCGAGGACCGACGAGGTGACGGCCAACGCCAGCACAAGGATCCCCCACCACTCCGCTCCCGGCCCCAGGAATCCAAAGAACACCCGCACCATTCCGTAGATGCCGGTCTTGATCATCACCCCGGACATGAGCGCCGAAACGTTGGTTGGTGCGGCAGGATGCGCTTCGGGAAGCCAGATATGAAGGGGGATGAGCCCTGCTTTCGTGCCGAACCCTATCAGTGCGCAAAGGAAGATGATCGATCTCGCCGGATCGGGAATTCCGGCCCCTGCTCCATGGAGAGCGCTGAAACTGAAAGATCCCGCGGAGACGAACAGGAGCAGGAACATGACCACAAGAAACGCAGTTCCTGCATGTGTCATGATAACATACAGAAAGCCCGCCCGCCTGGACGCCGGACTTTCCTTCTCGAACACGATCAGGAAAAAGGTGGTCAAGGACATCATTTCCCAGAGGATCAGGAAGAGGACCGCATCGCCGGCGATGACGACGCCGGCCATCGAGAGCAGAAACAGGTTGTACAGGAATGCAAGCAGACCGGCCCTTTCGGGGCCAACCGAGCGGGATGCGTACCCGGGAGAGTAGAGGGATACAAATGTTCCGACGACCGAGATGACGAGAAGGAAGAATGCCGAGAGAGAATCCAGGTGGAGTGACAAATCGCCGATCGGAAGGACGCGTGGCAGGTCGACATCCAGTGTCGTACCGGAGAGCATGACCGCCACGGACAGGGCGCATCCAAGCAGGGAGGAGAGAGCCGCAACGCCGAATCCGATCGCGCCGCCAATTTTCCCCCATCGGGCCCGACCTACGCCGAGCAAGCCTGCAAGGGCCCCTCCTCCGTAACCGCCGATAACGAGGAACAGTAGGATCTGAAGAGTCTCACCGTCCATCATATCATACAATACTCAATATCTCGAACACTTTCAATCGGATTTGACGTTCGAAATGTACTTTCCTATATTTACTTTCACGCAACGTTTGTATCACAAACTCCTTCGGCTATGCTCAACCCGCGCTGGTTCAACATATATGGGTACGTGTTTCTCGTAGTTGTGGTGGTGATGCTCGCTCTCGTCTGGTTCCAGCTTGTGCCCCAGACAATGTATGTGCCGCTTTTTCTTGTTGCACTGTTCCTGTATCTTGTCCGGATCACGCTCCGGCTGTTGCTGGAAAGACAGCGGAGGCTTCAGGAACGTGAAAGCAAACAGGGTGTGGACGTGACGGGAGAGAAGAAGCTGTAGCATATGCCCGGCCTGCCCCGGTGTCGTCCGTGGTGCGACGACGGCAGGGCAGGCTGGAAGCGGGTCTGACAGGGGCGAGGTCCGCGGTCAGGCTTGCTGCTTTTTCGAGGCGACGAAGTAGAAGAGAACCAGGCCCGCGCCTCCCAGGACGGCCATGAGACCAGGGATGATACCGTCGTTGAAGAAGAACTGGTCCCGGAGCCAAACCCCGATGATGAGAGCAAGGCCAACACAGAAGAACAGTATTCCCCACTTCAGGGATGAGAGTGGACTGCTGGCTTTCCAGTGGCGCTCGTACAGGGCTTTGAGTTCAGCTGGATTCATTCCCTTGTCAATGATCGTCATGCGCTCCTTGTGACGGGTCAAGATGAGGGCGCCAAGGATGGCCGCAATGCTGAGAAAGAAAATGATCGGGATGAGAATTTCTGGTCCTTGCATGGGATCCTCCGTTTCGATACAGGATTGTGTGAGATGTTCCTTCTGTCAGCTTAGACTACTGTAACCCGGAAAATGTTTCACACGCGGCTACAGTGAAACAATGTGGTGACGGATGTTGTCTAAGAACAGGAGAAGCCATCACCGGTGAATGCAGTGCCCAAGACCGACGCAGAGATCATAGACGAGGTGCGTGCGGGCAATACCCGCTCGTATGCCCACCTTGTTGACCGGCACAAGGACCGTGCGTTGACCCTTGCTCTCAGGCTCGTGGGAGCCCGCCAGGAAGCCGAGGAGCTTGTCCAGGACGCATTCCTCAAGGCGTTCCGGAATCTTGGCCGCTTCCGGGGAGAAGCGAGGTTCGGAACGTGGTTTTACAGAATCCTCTACAACCTGTGTATGACCCGGCTCAGGAGGAGAACGACCGCGCCGCAGATGCTCGAAATCAGTGACGAAACGCTGCTGGATGGGCTTCCGGGCGAAGACGACAGCATCCCGATCGAGGAGGCGTTCGAGAGGAGTGATCTCTTGGGGTTTTTGTCAGTGGAAATGAATTCGCTTCCCCCGCAATACAAGAGCGCGGTGACACTCTATTATGTTCAAGAGTTGTCCTATGAGGAAATGGCCGAAGTGATGGATGTTCCTCTTGGCACGGTGAAGACCAGTCTTTTTCGGGGTCGTATGCTGCTCAGAAAACGGATTTCCACGCGGTTGAAGAAGGAGGTGAAAGTGGCATGACAGAGGGCCCGGTGCATTGCACGAACGAACAGCTTCAAACGCTGTTGGATGGCCGCCTGGCTGCCGGAGAGAAGGAGAGAGTTCAGAGCCACCTCAGGCAATGTGCTCCATGCGCGGCAGGTTACACACGGCTTGAACGGCTCGATGCTGGTTTGCGCCGACTTCCGCTTGCCGAGGCGGGTGCGGAGCTCACCGGCCGGGTGATGCAGGGTGTCATGCCGCCCGGCCACCTTTCGCTGGCATTCCGGATCGTGGAGAACCTGGCCTACCTGTTCGCGGCCCTCATCGTTACCGGCATCATGGCGGTGGTCTTCGTTGTGACCGGCGTGATCGACAGCGGCCAGGTTACCGAAGGCCAAGGCCTTGTCAGCACCTACGCGGGCGCGGTGAGCGACTGGCTGGTGCAGGCGATGCATGGCGGCACGGTGTGGCTGGAACGGTATCTTCCGTCCACAGCGGGGAAGAATACCCTGGTCTTCGGCATCGCGGTGCTCGTGGGACTGGGTCTGCTGGACCGGCTGCTGCACCGCCGTTTTGTGCACCGGGCACGTTAAGGGCTACTTTGCGGCGGAGAGATACCGAACTTCTTCTTTTCCGATCACTTCAGCCCAGTGCAGGGTGAAAGCCGGGATGTTGAGACGGTCTCCTGGCTTCATGACCCACGCCTGCCTCTCCGTGCTGACCTTCATGCTTCCCGAGACAATCACAACAACGTCGTCAAAGTTGTGTTTATGCCGCCCGTAGCGAGTACCAGGCGGGTCCACGCACAATTCGCTCTCGATCCCTTCCCGTCTGAGAATCTCGCCGAGGTTCTGTGCGGTAGCTTTCCCCGGCTCCATGAGCCGGAGTATATCCATTTCTAGGAGGCGGCTTCCAGGCATTGAACGTAGTATGCTTCGTATTGGTTGACGATGCGTTGCTCATCGAAATTGTCGACCGCGCGTTTGCGGCAGGCTTTCCGGAACAACGCATGCTTGACGTCGTTCGTCAGCAACTCGATCGCATAGCGGGCCATCCGATCAATATCCCCGATTTCGGCAATATACCCGGTCTCTCCGTGTACCTGCAGTTCGGGCAACCCACCGACGCTGGAAGAGATCACGGGTACCTCGCAGGCCATTGCTTCGAGAGCGGAGAGCCCGAAGCTCTCCGACTGACTGGGCATCAGCATGAGATCCGATGCCGAAAGGAGAGGCACAAGTTCTATCTGTTTTCCCAGGAACCGGACATGGTCCTGCAGCCCCAGTTCCCGAGCCAGGATCTCGCAGTTGGAGCGATCCGGGCCGTCCCCCACAAGCAAGAGCCTTGACGGTATCCGCTTCTGCACTTCATGAAAGATACGGATCACGTCAGGAACGCGTTTGACGATGCGGAAATTCGAAACATGGATCAGGATCTTTTCCTGCTTTGGCGCAAATCGTTCACGCACCTCGTCACAAGGGATTCTTCGGTACTTTCCGGTTTCGACGAAATTCGGGATCACCATGATCTCCTTGTCGATGCCGTAGTTCGTCGTGGTCTTCTCCCGCAGGAAACGGGAGACCGCCGTCACGCCATCGCTCTGTTCAATGCTGAATTTCATCGCCGGGAGAAAGCTCGGTTCCAGCCCCACAAGCGTGATGTCGGTGCCATGAAGCGTGGTGATGATCTTCAGTTCTTTCTTCAGTATTTCCCGTGCGAGATACGCGCTGATCGCATGCGGGATAGCATAATGTGCGTGGACAAGATCCAATTTCTCGAAGCGTGCGACCTCGACGATCTTGCTCGCCAGAGCGGGAGTATACAACGGAAACTCGAACAGGGGATAGCTGGTCATTTCCACTTCGTGGAAAAAAACGTTTCCCTGGAATCCATCCAGCCGCATCGGAAGCGCATAGCTGATGAAGTGGATCTGATGCCCCTTCGCAGCAAGCGATTTGCCAAGTTCGGTGGCGACCACGCCGCTCCCGCCGTAGGTAGGATAACAGACGATACCGATTCTCATGTGGACATTTCTCCGGTTCGGC
>JAGDMJ010000280.1 GCA_017860555.1 Bacteroidota bacterium | reverse complement strand
TTGACCGACATGCCCGGTCGTGGCGGCGGAACAAGCTGGCCCTTATCTGGGAAGGTGAGAAGGGGGAGGTGCGGACCATGTCGTACCACGCTCTTGCCCGGGAAGTGTGCAAGTTCGCAAACGTTTTGAAGAGCATGGGGGTAACAAAAGGGGACCGAGTGACCATCTACATGCCGCGGATTCCGGAGACGGTGATCGCGATGCTCGCCACCGCGAAGATCGGTGCTGTCCATTCCGTGGTCTACGGGGGGTTTTCCGTTGAAGCACTCCACGGCCGGATCGAGGACAGCGAATCCAAGGTGATCGTGACCGCGGACGGCGGCAACATGAATGGGAAGATCGTCGAACTGAAGAGGATCGTCGACGAAGCTCTGAAACGCACCGCGGCCCCGGAGAACGTTGTGGTCATCCGCCACACGGGCAAAGAAGTGAACATGGAGGCCGGACGCGACTACTGGTACCACGAGCTGATGGCCCTTCCGTTGACGCGGAACAACCTTCGGTGTGAGACGGAGGTCATGGATTCCGAGGATCCGCTCTACATCCTCTACACATCCGGAACCACCGGCAAGCCAAAGGCGGTGTTGCACACCCATGGCGGGTACCAGGTTGGCGTGTATGCGACGCTCAAAGATGTGTTTGACCTGAAGGAAGAAGACCGCTGGTGGTGCACCGCCGATCCGGGCTGGGTCACAGGGCACTCATACATCGTCTACGCGCCGCTCATTGCCGGCGCCACGTCCGTCATGTATGAAGGCGCACCGACGTATCCGTTCCCCGACCGCTGGTGGGCGATCGTCGAGAAGTACGGAGTCTCCGTGCTTTACACGACACCGACGGCCATCAGGGGATTGATGCGGTTTGGCCAGGCGTGGCCTAACCGGCATGACCTCTCGTCGTTGCGGCTGTTGGGAAGTGTGGGAGAGCCGATCAACCCCGAAGCATGGCGATGGTACTTCAAGAACATTGGCAAGGAGCGGTGCCCGGTAATGGACACGTGGTGGCAGACCGAAACAGGGATGTTCATGATCTGTCCGATGCCTGCCTCGCCGCTGAAGCCTGGTTCGGGGACACTGCCATATCCCGGTGTTGACGCCGATGTTGTGGACGAGCACGGCAAGCCGGTAGGGCCCGGCGAAGAGGGCTTCCTTGTTCTCCGCAAGCCTTGGCCGGCGATGCTGCGAACAATCTATAAGGATCCTGACCGCTACGTGAAGACCTATTGGAGCAAATACCCGGGGATGTATCTGGCGGGAGATTCGGCGCGCAAAGATGAAGATGGGTACTTCTGGATCATCGGCAGGGTGGACGACGTTATCAAGGTGAGCGGCTACCGGCTCGGGACGGCGGAGTTGGAATCAGCCTTTGTCAGCCACCCGGCGGTGGCAGAGGCTGCGGTGATCGGGTTGCCTCATGACATCAAAGGCGTCGCAATTCATGCGTATGTGATTCTCCGGTCGGGTCACGAAGCAAACGAGACCCTCGCCGAGGAGCTCAAGCAACACATTGCCCACGAGGTTGGTCCGATCGCAAAACCGGAGAAGATCAACTTCGTGACTTCGCTACCAAAGACCCGGAGCGGCAAGATCATGCGGCGGGTGTTGAAGGCGCGTGCGATGGGAATGGACGAAGGGGATCTTTCGACGCTCGAAGAGTAGGAAAAGGAGTTCTGGTGAGTGCTGGAGAGCGGCCTCCGCGCTCCGCACTAGACATCCGTTGTTCACAGTTTCTGAATCATTTCAACTCATATCCTGCCCGCTCCACGGCCCGGCGCGTTGCCTCCAAAACGCCGGGCCGTTCGTTATGCGGGAGGACCGGCACGTCCGGCGCCGACTCCAGCTTCCGGAGCATTTCCGGGTCCGAGCCGGAGACCTCCTCGAAGAGCTCATACAAACCGCCGTCTCCTTCCTCGAGCGGATTGTGTGCGGAGAGGATCGTCCGGATCGTGGCGATGATCGACCGGGAGGGGGGAGGAACGAGGAGCGACGCCAGTGCGCCGTGATCGAGCCGAAGGCGGGCTGCCAGATCCGAGTGCTTCCCCGGGGCGCCGCCTGAAACAGCCGGTATCACGATTTTCTCCTCGATCGCTATGTGACGAAGCAGACCTTTGCGGAATTCCGCGTACGGCCCCGTGTCCATTGCATCGGGTTGTGCGACCGCCGTTCGGAGGAGCGTATCGAGCCTCCTGTGATCACCGGCAAGGTACCTGTACAGTGGGCCCGCCATGTTGTCCCCCCGCAACCTTATTCTTCGTTCGCCTTCATCGTGTCCCAGATCGCGTAACCGACCAGAGCGGCGAAGGCGATCAGGCCCGAGATCTCGCCGCTGGCTGATTCCGCCCATGCGGTGTTCATCCAGGTCGAGACACCGATCTGGGTGAACTGGTCGAGGAATCGAAGGAACGCATAGAATACGCCGAAGAGCGCTCCGCCCGCAATGAAACCGGAGGCGATGAGCGTTCCACGCGAGAAGCGTGCGTTGTTCAGCTTTTCGTCCGAGGTGCGGGTGGTGACCCACCAGGAGACGATACCACCGAGGAGCAACGGCGTGTTCAGTTCCTGCGGAATATACATCCCGAGCGCAAAGGCAAGCGGGGGAATCTTCACCAGTGTGAGTATGAGCGCGATGATCGCCCCGACTGCATAGAGCATCCAGGGAGCGGGCGTGTTGGACATCAGCGGTTGGATCACGGCTGCCATGGCGTTCGCCTGGGGTGCTACCATTGCTCCTTCCCCTTTGAACCCGTAGGTCTGGTTCAGGATCAGGATCACACCTCCCACGGTGGCCGCGGAGAGCAGCACACCGAGGAACTTCCATGATTCCTGTTTCTTCGGAGTTGATCCGAGCCAGTAACCGATCTTCAAATCTGTAATGAATCCCCCTGCGACCGAAAGCGCCGTGCAGACGACGCCTCCGATGATCAGCGCACTCACCATGCCGGACGTGCCCGAGAGCCCTACCTGCACCAGGACAAAGGAGGAAAGAATGAGCGTCATCAGGGTCATGCCGGACACCGGGTTGGTGCCGACGATCGCCGTGGCGTTTGCGGCAACTGTGGTGAACAGGAATGAGACCACGACGACGATCAGAAGCCCGACGATCGCATGGACAAGGTTGAACACGACCCCGGCATAGAAGAAGACGAAGATGGCGAGAGCGGTGAGGAGGATCAGGAGGACGTTGAACATCATCTTGATGTCCGTCTGAGTCCTGGACACGGATTTCCCGTCCATGCCGTGCCGGTGAAAGATCTCGGTGTACGCCAGCTTGAACGCTCCCGCAATGATCTTTGACGAGCGGATGATCCCCACGATTCCGGCCATCGCGATGCCGCCGATGCCGATCTGACGAACATAGGCCCGGAAGATCTCCTCGGCGCTCATGTCGGCGACGAGTTTGGTCGCTGTCGCCCCGAGCGGCGCGACGAGTCCCTGGCCGACTTCATAGAAGAGGGGGATAAGAACAAACCAGGAAAGGAAAGAGCCGGCGGCGATGATGGCGGAATACTTGAGCCCGACGATATACCCCAGCCCGAACACCATGGCAGAGACGTCCAGCTTGAAGACCATCTTGGTCCGGTCGGCAAGTGCATGCCCCCAGGCGAACATGCGGGTTGTCACCACCTCGGACCACCAGCCGAAGGCGCTGAAGATGAAGTCGAACACGCCGCCGATCAAACCGCTCACCACCAGAACGCCTGCTTGCTTGCCTCCCTTTTCGCCGGCCAGCAGGATCTCCGTCGTCGCAGTCGCTTCCGGGAACGGGAGCTTGCCGTGCATGTCCTTGACGAAGTATTTTCTGAACGGGATCATGAACAGGATGCCGAGACACCCACCGAGGACCGATGCAAAAAAAACCTGATAGAACGACGCGGGAAGGTCGAGGATGTAGAGTGCGGGGATGGTGAAGATCGCGCCGGCAACGATCACGCCGGAGCATGCGCCGATCGATTGAATAATGACATTCTGCCCGAGCGAGTTCTGTCGCCGAAAGGCCGTCGAAAGCCCTACCGCGAGGATTGCGATGGGAATCGCTGCTTCGAAGACCTGCCCGATCTTCAGTCCTGAATAGGCGGCGGCAGCTGAAAAGAGTACAGACATCACGAGCCCCCAGCCGACGGACCATGGTGTCACTTCCGGGTAGGTTTTCGCGCGGTCCATAATGGGAGAATATTCCTCCCCCTCCTTGAGCTCCTTGTACGCGTTCTCCGGAAGGTTGATCGTCGTGGTCTCTGGATCCATGTGGTGCTCCCTGATGGTGAGTGTGGTGAGAACGTTCAGGCGATGCTCTTCTCGGCCCAGATCTGTGCGAGATTGACGACCGTCTCGACAGATTTCTCCATCCCCTCAACCGACAGCCATTCGGTGGGTCCATGATAGTTTTGTCCGCCGGTGAAGATGTTCGGCGTGGGCAGGCCCCGTTCCGTGAGGCGAGATCCATCCGTTCCGCCACGGATCGGAACCCATTGTGGCTCGAGCCCAGTACGCCTTGTGGCTTCCCAGAGGGCATCAAGGCCCCGCGGCTCCTTCTCGACCCCGTAGCGCATGTTGCGGTACGACTCCGTGATCTTCAGTTCGAAACGCGCCTTCGGGTGCAACGGCTGCACTTCGGCGATGATCTTCCGGAGGATCTCCGCCTGCTTCTTCAATCCTTCCGTCTCAAAATCGCGCAAGAGCATCTTGAGTGTCGACTTTGCTTCCTCTCCATCGATGATGTGAGGGTGAATGTACGGCTCATAGCCTTCGGTCGTTTCCGGCGCCATGTCTTTCGGCATCCGGACGATCAAATCGGCCATCGCGCGAATGGAATTGACCATGATGTTCTTCGCGCTGCCAGGGTGAATATTCCTCCCATGGACAGTGATCACGGCGGAGTCGGCGCTGAAGGTCTCCTTGTTCAATTCTCCGGGGGTGTCTCCGTCCACCGTATATGCGAACTCCGCACCGAACTCTTTGATGTCGAAGAACTTCGTGCCAGCCCCGACCTCTTCGTCAGGCGTAAAAGCGATCCTGATATCGCCGTGGAGGAGAGTGGGTTTGTTCAGCAACGTCTGCATTGCGGTCATGATGATGGC
>JAGDMJ010000279.1 GCA_017860555.1 Bacteroidota bacterium | reverse complement strand
TGTGCACCTCGGCAAATTGGCTACCTATCTCCGCTTGCTCGGCTTTGATGTCCTCTACAGCCCGATCTACAATGACGATGAGTTGATGAGCATTTCCCTTCTCGAGCGAAGGACGTTGCTCAGCAAGGACAGGAGACTCATTCAACATCCGTCGCTGACCCATGCCTATCTGGTGCGTGATAGCCAGCCCCGAAACCAGGCCGTCGAGATTCTTCGGAGGTTTAATCTTCACTCGTTGATTCATCCGTTCATCCGGTGCCTGGCCTGTAACACGCTGCTGCATCGTGTGGAAAAAGAGGACGTTGCGGGGCGGCTGCCTCCCCGGGTGAAGGAAGCGTTTGACGAGTTCTTTCTTTGCACATACTGCGATCGGGTCTACTGGAAAGGATCCCACTATGAGGGAATGAAGGCGTGGGTCGACGAACTGAAGAGGCAATCGTAGATTCCGTCCAGGCCGGGGCGCGATGATGTCACTTGCTTCGGTCCTTGAAATTCACCTATTTGTCCCTGGACACTGTTCCAGACCCATCATTTTCCTGCCGAAATGAAGAAGATCCGTTATGGCATCATCGGCTTCGGCCGGTTTGCCGAACGTGCAATTGCACCGGCGATCAGAGGCTCGGCAAATTCCGAGCTCGTTGCCATCCAGAAGCGTTCATTGGCACGTGCCCGCGAAAAAGCCTCACAGTATGGAGTTCCCCTCGCCTTTGACTCTGCAGATGCGTTGGTCGCCCACCCGGACATTGACGCCGTGTTCATCGTCTCCGCGAATGCCGTCCACGCCGAGGAGACGATCAAGGCGGCGCGAGCCGGGAAGCATGTCCTGGTTGAAAAGCCTATCGCCGCGAATATCCGGGATGCTGAGCGCATGATCATGGAGTGCGAGGCCCATCATGTCAGGCTCATGGTCGGCCACATGGTGAGGCTCTCTCCGATCGTCCGGCGTGTCCGGGAGATCGTCCACTCCGGCGAACTGGGAAGCGTGGTGTACGCCCGGGCGGACTTTGCCTATGATGGGCGGATCAGCGCGCGGACCTGGCTTCACGATCCCGAAATCGCCGGCGGCGGCCCACTCTATGACGTGGGCGTCCACTGCCTTGACACGCTGCGCTTCGTTCTGGACGACGAAGTCGAGTCGTTCACTTCGGAGGTGCAGCCCCGTCCCACGCGTTCGCGTACGGAAGACAGCGGGATGATCCTGTTGCGCTTCAGGCGGGGAGCGATTGGATCCATCTTTTGCTCATATATCATGCCGGTCCGCTCGCGCATTCTCGAGGTTGTCTGCTCGGAGGGAATTCTCTCCGCTCCCGAGTTCACCGTTCCCAATGAGCTCCTGACCCTAACCGTGACCAGGGGAAAGGATGACAAGCCGGTAAATGTGTCCACCGAACGCATCGCCGTGCCGAACCTCTATACTGAAGAAGTGACGCACTTTTCCGACTGCATCCTGAACGACACGCAGCCCATCCTGACCGGAAGGAACGGGCTGGAGAATCTGCGGATCGTGCAGGAAGCAAGCCATGTGTTGACAACGGAGACCTGACCGATGAAGCACTCTGCCGTTCTCCTGAGCCTTTGCCTTCTCGTTTCCCCTGCCGCGTTCGCGCAGGAAGGGCTCCCCTCGTACTCACAACGCAACATCTTTCAGCTTGCATCCGCCGGAGCCCTCAGAACGGGTCTCTACGGGTACGAGAATCCCGCGCTCCTTGCCTACCAGCGACAGCCGGATCTCTACTTTGCCTGGACGGGCGCCACCGCCTCCCATCTGAACGATTTCGATCACTGGGGACTTTTCATGGCCGCTCCCAGTTTCAGCTTCAGCGCCGTGCACGAGCAGCGGTCAGACGGGTCGGTGACTGACTACCGGTTGTCCACCGGCTTCGGCAATAGAGGGTTCAGTTCAGGCCTGGCCTTCGGGTGGTCCGGCGGCGAGCGGGATCACTACGACCGGTCAAGTATTGTCGCTCTGGGTTTCCTTGCAAGGCCGCTGCCGACGCTTTCTTTGGGCCTCACCGGGACGAAAGCGCTGTATGCCCCGGGTGCAGAGGTGACTGCCGACCTTGCGATCCGCCCGTTTTCCACGCCGGTCCTGGCGCTCTTCGGAGACTATGCTCTACACAACGGCCAGACCTGGAGCGATGGGGCGTGGAGTGCCGGAGCCGTGCTGGAAGCCCTGCCGGGAGTGCGTCTCACCGGCCGGTACTTCGATACGAAGACATTCTCCGTCGGGCTGGATCTCAGCCTGGGACGGCTGGGGTTCACCTCGCAGACAGTACAGGAGCGCGATGGCGGCCATCTCTACAACACGCACGGAATCCGCCTCGGCGCGTATGACCGAAATATCTTCGATGCGTATTTCAGGAAGGCCGAGAGCTACCTGGATCTGGATCTCAAAGGGAGGATCGGGTACCGGCGCTTCCTCTGGTTCGATAACTCAAATACCCTTTCAAATCTCATCGACGTCATCGACGCGGCGCAGTACGATGAAGGCATTGCCGGCATCGCCATCAATACGTCCGGCCTGGAGGCGAACAGAGAGTTGATGTGGGAGATCAGGGACAAGCTTCGGACATTCCGGGCTGCGGGGAAACATGTTGTCATCTACGTCGATCGCGCGGGGATGGAACTGTACCACCTCGCGTCCGTGGCTGACAGGATCGTCATGGATCCCCTCGGTGGTTTGTCGCTCAGCGGATACGTTCTCGGGCGAACCTATCTGAAAGGCCTTCTGGAAAAGGTCGGGATAGGATACGACGAGTTGCGATACTTCAAATACAAGTCGGCGTCGGAGACTTTCTCGCGTGAGAACATGTCTGATGCGGACAGGGAGCAATGGCAGGGGCTCGTTGACGCCTTCTATCGCCAGGCCAGGGAAGAAATCTGCGCGTCTCGGAATTTCTCTGCCACGCGTTTTGATTCGCTGGTAAACGCTGGTGTTGTTTATCTTCCCACAGATGCGGTGGCACGTGGACTTGTCGATACCCTTGGACGATGGGAATCGGTCAAGGATGTCATCACTCGTCTCGAAGGCAAGGAGAAGAGGCGGACGGGGGCCGGGTCACTGATGGCCTTCCAGCGCCCGTATGACGAACGCTGGGGAGAGCCGCCTAAGATCGCGCTGGTATACGCGCTTGGTGCGTGCGATATGGACGCGGGCATCAATGCCCGACGGCTGTCGAAGGAGATTGAGAAGGTGGTGAATGACAAGGATATTCGGGCGATCGTGCTCCGGGTGGATTCTCCGGGCGGCGACGCTCTTGCGTCCGACTATGTCGCGGAAGCGCTCAAGAAGGCCAAAGGGAATAAGCCGGTGATCGTTTCTCAGGGGGATGTCGCGGCATCGGGAGGCTATTGGCTTTCGATGTACGCAGACACGATCGTCGCGTCGCCTGCGACCATCACCGGATCGATCGGTGTGATCGGTGGGTGGTTCTACAACAAGGGTTTGAAAGAGTGGATGGGAATAACGACGGACAAAGTGCAGGTGGGCGACCATGCCGATCTTCCGTTTGGCTTCAAATTCCCCCTCATAGGGATCGGCTTGCCCGACAGGGATCTGTCGCCCGAAGAGCGGGCGCAGCTTCAGTCGACGATAGTGGCGCTGTACAAAGATTTCCTGTCGAAAGTTGCCACGGGCCGGAAACTGGACGTAGCACAGGTGGATTCCGTCGGTCAGGGGCGGGTCTGGTCGGGTTATGACGGGAAGAGCAGGGGTCTCGTGGATCTCCTTGGTGGGCTGGATGCCGCCCTCCGGGTCGCAAGAGAACGCATCGGGGTGCGCGAAGGGGAAGAGGTGACCATCGTGGAGGTTCCGCCTCCCGGGCTCTTCAATGTGCAGGCGCTGTTTGCTTCCCTCACCGGGCTTGGATCGGAGACCCCGGCCGAGCCGGACTTGATGTTGGAACAGATCAAGTTCCGCCTGAAGCATACCGGCGAACCGATGCCGATGCTCCCACTGGAGTTTCTTGAGATGAGCCGATGATGTGGGTCTGTCGCGGGCAAAACTCATAAGTGCATGTACCATGCATCTCTTCTCGAAGACGTATGGAGAAGGCGAGCCGGTGATCATTTTGCACGGCCTGTTCGGCTCGCTGAACAATTGGAACACGCTCGGGCAGCAACTGGGGCAAACATTCAAGGTCCACCTGGTGGATCAACGGAACCACGGCCGGTCGCCTCATGACAGAGTGCATACGTACAAAGCGATGGCGGAGGACCTTTCCGAATACTGCCAGGAGCAAGGCCTCGCTTCCGCCTCCCTTGTGGGACATTCGATGGGAGGGAAGACCGCGATGGAATTCGCGCTGACCCATCCCGGAGCAGTCAGGAAGATGGTGGTGGTGGATATGTCTCCGCGCGCGACCGCCGCCCGGCATGACGCGATAATGGAAGCCCTGACTTCGATCCGGCCTGAGCGGTTCACATCGCGAGAGGGAGTTGACGAGGCTTTGAAGGGCAGGATCCCTGATCAGGTGGTGCGCCGATTCCTGCTCACCAATCTCAAGCGCGAGGGGGATGGCCGTTATGTGTGGAAGATGAACCTGGCCGTCATCCAGGAGAGCTATGGCGAAATGAACCGGGGGATAGAAAACGGCAGGACCTTCAACGGCCCTGTCCTGTTCTTGAAAGGCGGCAGATCGCCGTACCTGAGCGAAGCTGACCTGCCTGCAATCCGGGCGCTCTTCTCGCGGGCAGAGTTGCGAACCATTGCCCGGGCGGGCCATTGGGTGCATGCGGAGGCCCCGGAGGAGTTTCTGGCGGCGGTCAGGGAGTTCATTTCTTCTTGAACAGCTCTTTCCCGATCTCCTCCAGAGCTCCTTTCTTCAGCTTTTCCAGGCGATCGTTCAGTTCCTTTTTCTTCGCGTCGGCCGTTGCCAGGTAGCCGCTGATCGATGTTTCAAACTCTTTCACCTTCTGCTCCGCCTCCTGCCGTTTCTGCGCGAAGATCTTCTCCGCTTCGGCTCGTTTGGCCGCGATCCTGGCTTCCACCTTCGCCTTCATCTCATTCGCAAGCTTCGTTACCTCCGCTCCGGCGACCTGCTTCAATTTCGAAGCGATCATTTCGTCAAGGTTGGTCGCAAGCGCGAC
>JAGDMJ010000278.1 GCA_017860555.1 Bacteroidota bacterium | reverse complement strand
TTGCCGGCCCGGCTGAGCTTCAGAAAGACGGGCGCTGCCAGCATGAGCGCCGCCGTTGCGGAGTGATTGTCATCGGCTCCGGCCGCGGCCACGCGTGCCAGCTTACCGCCCTTCTCTTTGTAGTAGAGGTCCTCCATGTAAGCCGTGTCATAGTGATCGGCCATGATGACCGCCCGTCTGCGATCCTTTCCCGGTATCACCACGAGCAGGTTGCGCTCTTTCAGCGTTCCCACTTGATTGCCCAGCCAGCCGTCCATCCAGGGGTAGTCGAAATCGGTGTGCCACTGGAAGGGCAACTCGCCCGCCAGGGCCTTGCCGCGCATCCCGTGCCGGGCGATCAGCTTACGGTAGTAAGCGAGCAGCCAGTCCCCCAGGGCATCCAGGTCGCGCTTCTTGTGCTTCAAAAGTTTTTGCGTGGCCGGGTCACGCACGCAATCGGCGTTGTCTTTGTTGATGAAGCGGCCCGCAGCCAGCCGTGCGATGGTCTTCCAGTACTCGACTTCAAAGGTGCGGGTGGCCGTGTGGGGATACGTGATCGGCTCAGGCAAAGGGGTCAATGCATGATCGTTCCGGGGTGCGATGATCAGCCGCAGGGTGTGATACAACAGAAATCCGTAGGATGTGGGGCTGTTATGTTTGCCGACCTGATCGAGCCACTGCTCGAGAGTGTGGCCCTTCGGGATCACGGTGATATGCCGGGCGAAATCCCAGGGCAGGAGCTTTTTGTCGATGAAATCCCAGACCGTCATGAGCTTGAATGCATTGAGCGAGATCTGATGATCACGCTGTCCATAGGCCTTCTTGTAGCCCCACACGCTTGCGATGAATTCGGGGCGCCGCTGCAGTTCGGGCCAGAGCTCCACGGGTTTTGACAGATCCGGCTCATCGGCATTATAGGCAGTCAGGTAACCCAGCGGCGCGTCATCCAGCAGCTTTGGCTTGCGCGTTTCCGGGTCGAGAAAGGAGACCAGGGGGAGATGCCAGAAGACCTCGTATTTCCCGACCCGCATCGGGGGGTAGTAGATCCGGTATCCGAACCGGCCCCCTTCGCGGATCGCCTGTGCGGCGCGGCGCAGCTCTTCACGGCCGGCGCGCGGTCCGTCCAGCAGGAGCCTGTATTGGTCCGTCCAAATCTGGGAGTTGCGAGCCATCGGCTTGCCGTAGAGCCCGACAACATCAGGGTCGGTGCTGAACAGCACGTGCGCCAGGCGGACGTCGTCGCCCACCACGGCCAGCTCGTCCTGGAATTGCTCTATTCGTTCCCAGCGGTTGGTTCGACGGTAGGTGTTGCGCAGCTTGTCCTTCATTTTTCCCGGCTTCGGCCTGTCCGCGCGGGGCTCGCTCAGCCATCCCGACTGCAGGATGCGCAGTCCCCGCACCGCTTCATGACGGTCGCACACGTCGAGCAGGGGAATCTGTGCCGCAAGGGGAAATTCGGACTGCATTTTCAGGAAGGGCGGTGCACCCCAGAAGATCAGGCTCCCGGGGAAAGGAAGCAGATGAAGATGGCCCGCCAGGTAGGCCTTGCGTATGGCCTGCGGCAACGTGCCGAAAGGACGGAAGGTGAGCACATATTTGACCCCCCTCAGGGACTCGCGTTCCCCAAGAAGAAAGGGTTCCGTCCAACTCGGCAGGGGATCCTGCCGCCACGATTTGCAGATCGACTCACCCGACCCGGGAAGGATGCGGAAACCGGCATGCCGCAGATCGGTTAAGCGTTCGGATTTCTCGCCGTAGGCCAATCGCAGCAGCCGGCGGACAAAATCAACGGCGTACTCGGGACTGCGTTCCCGGCCCGGTGCATCGTAAAAACTCTTCCAGAACGCCCTGTCGGGTCCCTGCTCGCTGCCCCCGTAGAACATCCAGCGCACACGTCCCTTGTCGTCCTGTGCTTTCGAGAGGGCCAGGGGCAGGAAGGTCACGTATCGCTCATGCGGGATATTACCGGGCAGTCTGGCCAGCTCTTTCGGCCAATAGGCGTTCCCCTCGAGCTTGGCGCGGTTGATGCCCTGGGCCGGCTGTTCCCTGTCGAGTCGTTCCAATGCCGGCAGGACCTGTCGCATGATGAGCTGAAGGCCCGGGCCCAGCTGCATAACCTGTTCCCGCTCATTCACCAGCCAGGTAAAAGGATCTTCCGGGTTTCGCGGGGCAGGGTGGTCATTTCCGTAAGGCCGCCACCCGATCCACGGAGATGGCATCATCTCGGAATAGGCCATGATCCGGAACGGATTCCCCTTGCCGTACCTTGGAACGTCCGTCAACAGCTGGTCCCAACCTTGCGCAGCCATAAAGCCCTCCTTCAATACAGCTCTTTCTGGAAAACCAGTTTGTCATCGCCGATTCGATAGAAACCCCTGACACGTGCCTCCAGGTGATACCCGCATCTCTCGTAGAATCGTACGGTGGCGCCGTACTTCTCCTGCGACGAGGTTTCGACGAGGATCATGCGGCCGCCTCGGCTCAGGACGTCCTGCTCCACATATTGAATCAAGGCCCGCCCGAGCCCGGTCCCCTGTGATGCCGGATCGACGACGATCCAGTACAGATCGTATACCCCCTGCGTGAGCGGCACCGGGCCGTAGCATGCATATCCTCTCACTTTGTTTGCGTTCCCGGTTTCCAGAATGGCAAAGATGTAACCGCTCTCCTCGCCTTCCTCCAGTGCCTCCTCGACCAGTTCCAGCGCAGTGGCGATCTCGACATCGTTGAACATTCCCGAGGAGACGACCATGTCTTCTATGGGGGATCGATCATGGGGCTCCAGCGGACGGATGCGTACGTTGTCCCGGAGCGTGCTTGCATGGTTATCCTGTTTTTTCAACTCGTATGTCCTTCCTCGGGAACAGGTTGCGCCAGGCCATGTTCACCTGCCGGGGCAGGGCGGCCAAACCATTTTACTGCAAGCAACGCAAACATCACCATCAGGGGAATTCCCAGCACAACCATGATAATAGCCCTCTGATCCATGTCGGCGATTGCAAGAAGTGGAGCGATCGCCACCCCGAGATTGCGTGTCGACATCCCGGTGCAGAGAACGATCTTTTGTTCGTGTTGCAACCCGAAGCCGAACCAATAAGTACAGGTGGTCACGATCAAAAAGAATATAACCTGCGAGGCGACGGCAAAACTTCCCGGCACTCCAAGCAATCCCTTCCCATAAATGATTATGCACAGAACGAACACAGCAATCGCTGAAATGAACGCTGTCTTCTTGACGAAAAGCTGTATGCGGGAGGCGAGGGTCGGCGTCGCGCGGAGAATCGCCATCCCGACTGCCAGGGGTAGGGCTACGAAAAGCAGAAGTGGCCTGGCAATGGTCCAGGCACTGACAGTCAAACCTTTGACCATCAATGGCACCGCAAAAGGCATGAACATTATCGTGCCGACTGCGGCCAACAGCATGAACGCCGCGGTGAATCCGAGGTCCCCTCCTGCCTTTCTTGCGATCATCGGGAGAAATGGGGCACAGGGTGTCATTCCCATCAGGATAAGCCCAATCGCATAAGGATATTCCAGCGGGATGACCAGGGTGATCCCATAGGCCAGCGCCGGGCCCAGGACAAAGCCCCAGAGCAGGGTCAGGACGACAAAACGAACATTCCGCAACCCCCTGAGAGCATCCCGGGGAATGAGACTGAGACCCATGTCCAGGAGGTTGCCCGCCACGAAGATCACCACTGAGATCTTGAGGAGTATCATCACAGACTCATCCATGCGTTACCCCTTGTTTCATTTATTCCTAAGCTCATATAGAGCGATGACCAAGCTTGATATGGACACGGTGCCAGAGATGAGCACGAAAGCAAAACGGATCACCTGGCCATGCCATGTTATCGGGTTTGAGATTTTAAAAAATAAAAACAAACCGAGAGCACCTGAAGCGAGGAATATAAAAAGAAGCGTGATGACAGCAGCGAACGAATTATCTCTGTCCATGGTTGACACCTGATACTGCCGTGATAGCCGTTCCACTGAGTGGAAGGCGTTTCCTGCCTTATATCCCTCTAAGCCCTCTCAGCTCCTGTGCCTCCTGTTTTCTCATGGTGTCTAATTGCTCATACATCTTGTCCTTGTCGTGGGTCGTGGCACAACCCATGACTGCAAGGGCGAAAAGGATAGCAGGCAAAAGGGCTGCAATCTTATTCATCTTATTGCCTCCTTCTCCGGCCTAAAGCCTTTTAATGACCCAGGGGGCTGTTGAGTGGCCCCCTGGATTCAGGAGGGGAAAATGAGAATTTTTAATGATGATTCAATACACCATCCGATGGCGAAGTTAAATTGGACCTTAGTCCTACAGAACTGGACTTTGGTCCAATATGGATGAGAATGGGGAAAATGCGATTTAGAGAGGGAAATAAGAGCCAGGCAGCCCTATCCGATTGATAGGCTAATGAAAAACTGGATTGGCAAAATTCACGCTTTCAGCAAGTACTATTCCTATTTCCTGGGATCTGTCCTCACGGAAGCCGTTTTAACGACTACACCTCCTCATAACAGCATAATCTCCGCAGTAGAAGATTATGGATAGAAATGCGTATGAGCAAAGGCGGAATGTGATCAATCGCCTCATTCCGTCATAGCCTAGACCCCGGAAAAATCGGCGATAGCAGGCGGGGGGGCTCAAGCACCTTTTTTCCGATAGATTTCAAGGATCTCCTTAAGCTTCTTCTCGCTTTTTGCCAGAGCCTCTTCCGCTCGCTTGCGCTCAGTGATGTCTTCATAGGTAGCGATGATATGCTGACCCCGGAGGGTCTCGCCGACAATCGACGCGCTCAGCAGGCAAACAATCGGTTCCCCGTCCTTGCGCTGGCAAGGAAACTCCGCCTTATAGGTCCTCTGCTTCTTGAGCACCTTGTAGACATCTCTTCCAATTCTCTCAAAGTCTTCGTCGTTTCGGTACAGCACCCTCGAGCTGTGGCCGACCAGTTCCTCCGGCTTCCATCCAAACACGTCCTCCACGGCATGATTGGCGAAGTCGACACGGCGATTCTGCATGCCGATCACCGCGATGGGAAGCGCGTCGAGAATGGAGCGTTGCAGAGCCTCGAGTTCCCGCAATCTGTCCGCTGCCTCCCTCTGCGCCGTGATATC
>JAGDMJ010000277.1 GCA_017860555.1 Bacteroidota bacterium | reverse complement strand
GCCGGATGGTTTGATGCACGCCTTTCGGCCCGACTGGTGGGACATCGGACGTAAGGAGGGCCCCCGGTCGTTCATTACGATCCTTACAATCCGCGCGCTGCGGGAATATGAGTATATAAGTTCTTTTCTGGAGCGGGGACAGGAGCGACTTGCCGGTTACGAGCGCATGGCAGACGAGATGCAGAAAGCCCTTGTGTCACGCTTGTGGGACAGTACTTTGGGATACCTGATCAATGTCAATGCGGGAGCAATGGATCCTCATTACTACATGGGATCGCTCCTCGCCCCTCCGTTCAGGCTCCTTCCCGTGAAGCATGCCAGGACGATGGTGGAAACCGCTTCGAAGGTACTCGTCGCCCCCGGCGTCGGCGTGCGGACGGTCTTCCCGGTGGATTTCAACACGGATTCCGTGAAGGCTTTCCTTAATCTCGTGGACAACGAAGCCGGCGATCCCTTCCTTTACATCAATGGCGGGGTCTGGCCGCACTGCAATGCGTGGTACGCACTCGCGCTGCAATCTACCGGATGCCTGAGCGAAGCATTCAGTTTCTTCAGACAGACGATGACGCTGGAGGGGATCGTACACAGCCCCATGGGACATCCGGCAATGTACGAGTATCGGTTTTCCGATCAGTCGTCACCTGAGTATGGGAGGATCGACAAGCCGTCATTTCTCTGGTCGGGGGGGTTTTATCTCTTGACGCTCTTCCGTCTTCTGGGTGTCTCCGAGGGCGAGTGGAATATTTCGCTGGGCAAAGAGGTGCCCGGTGAGCTGCGATCGGCCCGATATGACCTCTGGTTCCACGGATGGAAGAATATTGCCCAGAGCGGGGAGGGGAGTGAACTGCGACGCCTCACTGTCGACGGGAAACCCCTTCATTCTCGCATTATGCCAATGAACCTCGCGGCGACACGCTCCTGGAACATCGAGTTTGGCAAAGCAACGGACGCCTACCTTGATGCCGTCAATGCGATCGTTCGAGGCGTTGCCTGGGACAGGTCAAGCCGAAAACTGACAGTCGAATTGGTTTCGTTTGACGGAGAGAGAGTTGTCGCGAGGGTTGTGTCGCCACGTCCTCCGGTGAGGGTGGCCCTGGACGGAAAGGGCCGCGGCTTCCAGGTGGCCTCGCCCGCGGATCAGGGAACGCAGGGGTATGAGATCGAGTTTCCGGGTAAAGGAAAGAGGCAAGTGCTTGAGGTGTCGTTCTAGGATGGTCATGCCTTTGGAACTAATTGAAAAATTCCATGAAAGTGGCCCTGTTTGATAGACCGCATTCGCTCCGAGTGATTGAAAAGCCACTGCGTGCGCTTCGCGAAGGGGAGATCCTCGTCAAAGTTGAGGCGTGCGGCATTTGCGGCACCGACGTGCACATTGTGGAGGGCACTTCGCGCTCCACGCCCCCTGTGGTGTTGGGGCACGAATACGCCGGTATCGTGGAAGACGGTGGCAAGACATTCTCTCCGTTGCCGTCGGCGAAGGAAGGCGTTCGCGTGGCAGTCGATCCCAACATCGCTTGCGGAGTCTGTTTTTATTGTCGGCGGGGATTGGTTCACCTGTGCAGCAATCTGAGGGCGCTGGGCGTCGACATTGACGGCGGCATGGCAGAATATTGCATCGTGCCGGCACACCAGGCCTATGTGCTTCCGGCCAACGTGGCGCCCGAGGTCTCGGCTTTTGTGGAACCTCTCTCATGCGCCATTCACGGCATCGACCGTGCGAATATCCGCGCGGGCGACCTCGTGGTAATTCTGGGAGGAGGGACCATTGGGCTCCTGATGCTCCAGCTTGCCAGGAATGCCGGCGCTGCTGCCGTGATCGTTGTCGAGCCGCTGGCGGAGAAGCGCACGATTGCATCGCGTCTCGGGGCGGCCCTGACGATCGACCCCAACACGGAAGACGTACACGATACTGTGCTCGGCCGCGCTCCGGAGGGAGCTGATGTGGTCATCGAGTGCGTCGGGAAGACGACAACCATGCAACTCGCTGTCCAGCTAGCCCGGCGCGGAGGCACGGTGGAATTCTTTGGAGTGAGTCCGCTCGGGGTTTCAATTCCCATCGAGCCGAACCTCGTCTACTTCAAGGAACTCTCCATTGTCGGGTCGTATATTAACCCCCACACGTTCGACCGCTCAATAGCCTTGCTGCAAGGTGGCGTGGTGAACATCGAGCAGTTCATAATCCACAACTTTCCGCTTGCCGGCGTTCAGGACGCGCTCGAACATCAGCGGGGCGGAAAGACGTTGAAGAGCATTGTCAGGCCCCACATGTAAAGCGTAGGATGGTTCCGTATGAAAGGAATGATGGCGTTTGCCCTCAGCATGGCTCTGTTGGCCGGCTGCACGCAACCGGGAACGAAGGAAGAGCTCGCTTCGCTCGTGAATTTCGCGCATCTCGACTATCTGACGGAAAGGATAGCCTTCCGCGGCGATAGCGTGGCGATTGTACATATCTACGCGAACTATCCGGACTATGCGTGGGTGGGGGCAGCAGAATCCGGTCCTGAAGGTATTGCATGCGTCGATGATGCCGCACGGGCGGCGATTGTCTCCCTGCGTCACTATGAATTGACGAAGGACGATGCGAGCCTGGCGCGAGCGCGCGGATTGCTTTCGTTCGTGGCCGGTATGCAAACGGGGGATGGCGACTTCTACAATTTCATCTTCGATGACCACTCGATCAACGAGACAGGGGTCACGAGCCACAAGTCCTTCGGGTGGTGGGGGGCGCGCGGCGTATGGGCGATGGCAATGGGACATAGAGTCCTCGCCCAGGTTGATCCCTCGTTTGCCAGAGGTCTGGGTGACCGTGTTCGACGTTCTCTCCCCCGCGTGGACAGCCTTCTCAAACCTTATGACCAGTCGTCCCTCGTGCGCGGGTACAGGGTTCCCCGCTGGCTCCCTTACGGTTCCGGCGCGGATGTCTCATCCGAGCTGATGATGGGGCTCGCAGAATACGTCTCCGTCACACAGGACACAGGTGCTCAGATATTCCTCAAAAAACTCGGGGATGGGCTGATGACTATGCAAGACGGAGATGAGGCAACGTACCCCTTCGGGCTGCACCGCTCATGGGAAACGATGTGGCATATGTGGGGGAACGGCCAGACCCAGGCGTTGTCCGAGGCCGGACGGCTGATGCAGGACCGGAGAATGGTGGAGTCGGCGGAGCGCGAAGCACGAGGCTTCTACAGCCGTTTGCTTATCGATGGCTACTCCAAGGAAATGGATGTCCCCGACTCGACATCACGCGCGCAGTTCGAACAGATCGCGTACGGGGTTCGACCTCTGGCCGTTGGACTTGTCCGGCTCCATGAGGCGACCGGCAAAGAAGAGTACCTTGTGATGGCAGGCCTGGCAGCCTCCTGGCTGCTTGGGAATAATGTGCTGGGCCTACCCATGTATGATCCCGCCACAGGGCGTTGCTATGACGGGATCCGGGATTCCACGACGATGAACCGGAATTCAGGCGCGGAATCAACGATCGAAGGGCTCTGGTCGCTCCTGGAAGTGGAACGCTATGAGCTTTCTAGACAGTTTCTCCATGCGCGCAAGGTGCGAAGGGTGTCATCGAAGGATGTCCTGGCGGCTCTCTTCGCCGTTCCCGGAGGGGAACAGGCCGTTGTGGCTGTTGAACTGAAGGGCAAATCCCTGGTGGTGCTTCTGGGCGAGCAGGCGGGAAAGTACATGCAGGCAATTTCAGATGAACAGTAGAAAGGTGACAGAAATGTACCTCGCGCAACCTGTCATTGCGAGGTCCGATAAACTGCCTCAGCCAAAACGATTCTGTTTAAGGTCTCTAGGGTCTGCCGTGCTCCGCACGAAATCGCCGGACAGATCCCGCCATGACATTGGCCCGGCGAGACAGGAATCTCTGAAGCACTTCCATGTCACCCCCTGGTTGCCGCTGATCGCGCTTGCCATGGTGATCGGCCGCTCCTCCGCCCAACAGCTTTCCGTGCCTCGCGTCGATGCCATGCCTGACAGACCCGCACCGTACGTTATGAGAGACTGGAAGCAAGTGGCCCGAGGATATGATTCACTTGTGTACGATATTGGGCACACCGGACAATACTTACCGCTGGTCTTTTGGAACAACAGTCCGAAGAATTATCCGACGCAAAGGAGTTACGGGCTCCATACGGTCGTCGGCACGACGGTACCCGACAACTCTGAAGCGATCAATGTGCTTCCTTCCCTCATCGGCGCCACCCTGGCCGGAATCGACAAGAAGGATCAGAATGGCAACGACTGGGTCTTGATGAGCCAGAATTTCTTCAATATCAAATCAGAGGAACTCGTCTACCTGAACAATGAAGTGACCAACAGCGGCGACGACTGGTGGTACGATACGATGCCGAACGTGTTCTTCTATCAACTCTGCTGGCTTTACCCCGGCCATGGAGATTCAGAGAGACAATTCAGCTCGGTCGCCGACCGATGGCTCCAGGCGGTCAGAAGCATGGGAGGAGTCACCACGCCGTGGCATATCCCGAACATGGACCACCGGGGATGGAGGCTCCTCTCCATGACTCCGAACGATGAGCAACCGCATGAACCGGAATCCGCCGGAGCCATCGCGTGGCTGCTATACAACGCGTGGCTTAGGACCGGAGACATCAAGTACCGGTCAGGCGCGGAGCTCTCGTTGGAGTTTCTGAACGCATATCCTTCAAACCCCTCGTATGAACTGCAGCTGTCCTACGGTGCCTATATTGCGGCGCGCATGAATGCGGAGCTCGGCACCACGTATGATGTCCCGAAAATTGTGAACTGGTGCTTCGATCGCGGGCCGATCCGATCCTGGGGGGCGGTCATTGGCAAGTGGGGAGGACTTGACTGCTCCGGCTTGATCGGTGAGATCAATGGCTCCAACGATTACGCCTTCCTGATGAATACACTTGAACAGGTCGGAGCGCTGGTTCCGCTTGTCCGTTATGACGACCGCTTTGCCTGTGCAATAGGGAAGTGGGTGCTGAACGCCGCGAATGCGGCACGCCTGTTTTATCCCAACTTCCTCCCCGACCAGAATCAGGACAGCGAGGATTGGTCGCACATTTATGACCCGGACGGTTATATCGGACACGAAGCACTCCGCCAGCGCCAGAC
>JAGDMJ010000276.1 GCA_017860555.1 Bacteroidota bacterium | reverse complement strand
TGGAGGCAATGGTACCGCTATGCTTGGAACCCGCTGAAATGGATAGAGATATGGACGTTTGAATGGGTAAACGGCGTGCGGTTCCTCAGGCATCTCCTCCTTGCGGGAAAATAGGGCGAGATGCTGCTTTGGAGTTGAAAAGGTCGGAGTGATTACGTATCTTCAGTAGACTCTTGACAGGCTGCTGTCGTAAGCATGCTGCCCTTTTTTGTCGTCCCTGGATCCCTTCCGCATGAAGAGAATCAACCTGCTCCTCATTGAAGATAACCGCCTTCTTCGCGAGGGGCTTTTGGCGATGTTGAAAGAACAGCCCGACATCAAAGTCACCTCATCGCCCGGGAATTCCGATGCCGTCACCAAGGCACGGAAAGTGAAGCCCGCCGTTATCCTCCTTGATCTTGGCTTGCGCACCCAGCACAGTCTTCGCCTGGTGGGGCAGCTCAGGAATAATGCCGCGGCATCAAGAATCATCGGGATGGACCTTGTTCCTGTTCAGGAGGACCTGGTGAAGTATGTCGAGGCGGGCGTCTGCGGGTTTGTGCTCAAGGACGCCACGTTCGATGATTTCCTGGCCACAATCCGCTCTGTCGCGAGAGGCATCAATGTGCTCCCGCCCCTTCTCACCCGTTCCCTCTTCTCTCAAATCGTCGAACATGCAACGCGTAAGGGGAAGGGGAATCCCTTTGCTTCTGTCAGGATGACCAACCGGGAACGAGAAGTGATCGGGTTGATTTCGGAAGGTCTGAGCAACAAGGATATCGCCGGGCGCCTCCATCTCGCCACGGACACCGTTAAGAGTCACGTCCACAACATCCTCGAAAAACTTGCCCTTCACACGCGTCTGGAAATTGCCAGCTTCGCCCACACCGACGATGGCTACAAAAAGTAGCGATCTCCCCCAAAGGGACTAGTCCCCGTTTCAATCGTTTGAGCTATTTCACCCCGCAGCACTTACGCGTAGATTGTTTTTAACCAAGCACGGGATACTTTCTTTGACAAACACTGGTAACCAACGACGTCGTGTGTCCCCCAAACGGCAGTCGTCATCTCCAACACGCCGCCGCCGGCATGGAAGGAAGATCCCCGCCAGGCTGGCGGAACAAGAGCTTCTTGAGATTGTCAGGACCGGGGTTGAGCGATTCATTCTGAAAGATGCTACCGTGGAGGAGTTCCTGAAGATGATACGGTCGTTGACCGAAAAAGAGAATGCCTATTCGCACCAGCTGACCAGGAACGCCTTTTCACGAATCGTCAAGCAAGCGATAAAGAAACGCAACCTGAAACGGGGTACATAGTCCTCCCTTCTATTCAATTTTGGAGAGAGCATGCGAAAGCTGCGCGTAGGGATTGTTGATCTTGTTCACCAGGGCCCAACACGGGCGATGTGGGCGCGAGTGATGAATGCCAACTTTGCGAGCATCATGCCTCAGGCCGTCGCTGTCTGGTGCCAGGAAGAAGGGCACGAGGTAACCTATCTGTGCTACACGGGGTTTGAGAACCTTGTCGAGGAATTGCCCGCAAATGTGGATCTTGTGTTCATTGGTGCCTTCACAGAGTCGGCCCAGCTCGCGTATGCGTTGAGCAGCCAGTTTCGCGCCCGCGGCGCGGTGACCGTGATCGGCGGCCCGCACGCACGTTGCTACCCCCAGGATGCTCAGAAGTACTTCGACTATGTGCTCGGCTTTGTCGACAAATCCATTATCACCGATGTTCTTGCCGATTGCGCCCCGAATCGCCCCCTGGGCGTCTGTCGCTCAGCGGCAGGCCAGCCCATCGTGCTGCCCGGGGTCCGTGAACGATGGCCGTTTATCGAAGCCACCCTGAAGAAGGCTCCCTTTATCAAGATCGTGCCGATGCTGGCGAGCCTGGGCTGTCCCTACAAGTGCAGCTTCTGTATCGACTCTACGGTGGCGTACCAGCCATTGCCCATGGAGGCCTTGCGACTGGATCTGGCATTCTTGCTGACGAAATTCAAGCGGCCGCGCGTCGGCTTCTATGACCCGAATTTCGGCGTTCGGTTCGACGATTGCATGAATGCCATCGAAGAATCGGTCCCCAAGGGTTCCGTCGATTTCATTGCAGAAAGCAGCCTTTCGCTCCTTTCTGAGCCGCATCTCATCCGGATGCATCGTAACGGCTTTAAGGCGCTGCTTCCAGGCATCGAGTCATGGTTCGCTATGGGAGAGAAGTCGCATACCGGAAGACTACAGGGCATGGACAAAGTCCGCGAAGTCTCGGACCACATCAACATGCTGTTGCGATACATCCCGTACGTGCAGACGAATTTTGTCCTGGGGCTGGATACCGATGAAGGCGAGGAGCCGTTTGAGCTGACGAAACGCTTCATCGACCTGTCGCCGGGAGCTTTCCCCGGATACTCCTTGCTCTCGGCATTTGGCCAGGCCGCCCCGTTGAACTTGGAGTATCAGGAGGCTGGACGGGTCATCGCGTTCCCGTTCCATTTCCTGAACAACCATGGCGCGATCAATATCGAGCCGAAGAACTATTCGTGGCCGGGGTTCTATGATCATATCATCAGCCTCACGCGGTATTCCTTCTCCCCACGGGCGATGTACAGAAGGGCACGCGCTACGCGGACGACCATTCCGAAATGGCTGAACGTCATACGCGCGCTCTCTTCCGAAGGACATGGCAGGCTCGACTACTATACGGAGATCCGGCGTCGCCTCGATGACGATCCGCAATTCCGCCCGTTCTTTGAGCGGCAGACCAGCATGATCCCGCAATTCTACGTGGACCGTGTACGGAAGGACCTGGGGCTTTTCTGGGACTGGCTCCCGGCAGGAGGCCTGCAGCACAATCCGAACGCGTACCTGGAGTCTACGATTGGTGAGAGATCAGACACTGTGGAAGAGCGTCTGGCCGTGTAGCAACACCCCTGCGTGGAGCGTGTGAGTATGACAATGGCATTGCTGGTGCTTCAACTTCTGATACTTCCTGTCTCGCTTGCCCCGGCGGTCGAGAACGGAGATCGGGAGTTCTCCGGCATTCGATATGCAGCGGCCGAAACGTTCTACCATGCTGCCCTCGCCTCTGGAAGCGATTCCTCGGAAGCCCTGTGGAGACTTGCCCGCCTGTATGTGTGCATGGCTGACGTCTCGACGGGGGACCGTAAGCTAGGCTTGTACCGGCAGGCGGAATCGTTTGCTGATCGCTGCCTCATGGCCGATTCCATGAGCTCCGAAGGGCACACCTGGCGTGCCGCGGCCCTGGGGAACATCGCCATGTTCGAAGGAAGCAAGATGAAAGTCAAGCTCTGTCATGCAATCAAGAAGGAGCTTGACGAGAGTATCCGGCTCAATCCGGATGACGATATCGCGTGGTCTATTCTCGGCTCTTTTTACATGGCACTTGGGAGCGTGAGCTGGTTGGAGCGCCGGTTGGCCGCGATCTTCCTCGGCAGTCTCCCTGATGGCGGGTACGAAGATGCCGAGCTCGCCCTCTTGAAGGCTGTCGATCTCTCTCCACAGATCATCCGCCACCACGCCGAACTGGGCGACCTCTACATGCGGCAGAACCGCAATCGGGAGGCTTTGATAGAATTCCGGCAAGTGATGTCATTGCCGGTGCGTCTCGCGAATGATGAGCGAGCGCAATCGGATGCTGCCAGGCTGATCCAGGAACTGAACCAGGATTGACAGGGATGGGGAGGTGCCGGGAACTGAAGTCGGCCGCATACCGACCTCCACTACCAGGGAAGGTAAATGAAGATGTCAAAGGATCTGTCCATGATCAAAGCAACGACAACAAAAGCTACGTACCGGGGAATTGATATCATAGTGATATCAAGCAATGACGGTCATGGTACAACCTACTCATGCACGAACAACTCAGGCCGGCCGAGGCTGCCTGCGAAATGGTTTTCCACCCAGGCGGAGGCGTTAGCCAACGAGAAAGAGGAGATCAACCTGTTTTTGCGATAGTAGTTGAAGCTCTTTGAGCCAAACGTCCTCACTTATCATGGAGAGCGGTTTCATGCACGAGATTCTGCCGGTCCACAAAGTCAATCATGAACGTTACGAGACAGCCCTAGGGTGCGGCGTCCGCGCACTGGATATCACACTCATCCGGGCAACAAACTATACGGATGACGGCTATCCCATCACCATGCGGGTAGGGGTCATTCGCAGCAACACCCTCACCCAGATGGGGACTCTGGTACGTGACCTCGTCCAGTATCCCTTCTTCAAGGGAGTTGACCTCCATGTCCGGCTCATCGACGAAGCCATTCAGAGGGTGCCGGTCCAGGATATTCTCAGGAAGTCCCGACAGCCTGGCGTGAAAACGATTGTCATGGTCGTCGGAGTGCAGACGAGTCAATTCCCGCGGGCGCAGGATATCGCCGCCCGGTTTCTTCCGCATGGCATCCCTGTTCTGCTTGGCGGCTTCCACGTCAGCGGAACGATGGCGATGATCGGGCTGACGTCCGATCTGCGAGAGGCTCTGTACAAAGGTCTGACCCTGGTTGCGGGTGAAGTTGAAGGTGATCGCCTTCCAGGCGTCGTCGAGGACGTCGTTCGCGGTCGGGCTGAACCGCTCTACAATTTTCTGAATCCCACCCCCGACCTTGCCACGATCCCGACCCCCCGGTTGATGAAGGATGACTTGAAAGGCTTTGCATCGCCGTATAGCACGATCGACACCGGGCGGGGATGCGTCTTTACATGCGACTTTTGCACGATCATTAATGTGCAGGGGCGGGTGATGCGATGCCGCGAGCCGGAACAGGTCGTGGAATTCGTGCGAAGGAATTACCGTGATCTGGGCATTGCCCACAGCTTCTTCACGGATGACAATATTGCGCGCAATCCGCGCTGGCGCGAACTCTTCGATGGCCTCATTGCCTTGAAAGAGAAAGAACAGATCCCGTTCACATTCATGATGCAGAGTGACCTTGCCGCGCGCAAGATCCCACCGGGGGATTTCTTCGTGCTTGCCGCGCGTGCGGGGTGCAACCAGGTGTTCTTCGGTGTGGAAAGCGTCAACCGTGACAACCTCCGCTCGCAGGGAAAATTCCAGAACCAGGTCTCGGAATACAAAGACCTGATCACACACTGCCATTCCCTGGGCATCACCACACATGCAG
>JAGDMJ010000275.1 GCA_017860555.1 Bacteroidota bacterium | reverse complement strand
CATGTGCACCATGAGCGGCTTCCTTCCCTGTATTCTTCCGCCGATTTTCTCCTTCACACATCGCTCTATGAAGCTCAGGGGGTGGTCATTTCCGAGGCATTTGCGGCAGGGAGCGTCGTTTGCGGGACACGCGTGGGACTCATAGCAGACCTGAACGGCACCTGCGCACTCGGCGTCCCGCCGGGAGATCACCAGGCGCTCGCGGAATCCGTGGTCGCGCTGGCGGAGAACCCTCGTCGCTATCGAGAGATCCAGCATGCCGCGAAATCGTGGGCCGAGCGGCACAATGCGGCTTGGACCGCCGGAGAATTCTTGAAATTGTATCAAAAAGTGCTGAACTTTTGAACATTCCCCGGGGTTAGAAGTATGAAATCCGGAGAACGTCCTTAACTGACAGGAGCAGCGTTGTTTCGAATCACCCTTCTTGCCGTAGTTTTTCTCATCCAGTACGTCCTTTTTCGCAGAACATGGAAGTGGCTCAAGGCCACGCGTCCCGAAGATGGTATTGTGCGGGGGGTGACCATTGGTCTCTTCGTATTCTTCAATGCCATCTTCCTCGTCATCATGTTGCTCCGACCACGCGTGGCCGCGTTGCCCGCGTGGATCGAATCCTTCGGCATGTACCCTTTCTACATCTGGTACGGTGCCACCTTCTTCCTGGGGCTTGTGATTCTTGCCGCCACCCTGCTGAAGCTGCCCTTCAAGATCCTTCTCTGGATCTCAACCCGGTTCTCGCGTGTCAGGGCCAGGGTGAGAGTCATTAAGCGGCAGCCGGCATTTCAGGAGTTCGACGCATCGCGGCGGGTGTTCCTCCGGCGGAGCATGTTCACGGTCACTGCCGCGTCATTCGGCGGCACGGCGTACGGGGCTCTCGTCGGGAGAACCACCCCTGAACTGACCACGGCGGAGTTTCCGATAGCTTCGTTGCCCCCCGGACTCGATGGATTCACGATCGCACTTGCAAGCGACGTGCACTCCGGCATTTTCATGACCAGGCGGGAGATGGATGAATATGTTTCCCTTCTGAATGGCATGAACGCCGACCTGATCGTCGTCACCGGAGACTTCGTCAACAGCCTCACAGACGAGGTCTATCCATTCGCGGAAGCATTCAGTGCGTTGAAGGCACCGCATGGGGTGTTCGGCGTGATGGGAAATCATGATTTCTTTGCTCCAAATCCCGAGCTCATTGCCAGGGAAGTCAATGATTGCGGCGTCAAACTCCTTCGTAATGACCGTGTCACGATCAGCAGAGGCGATGCACAGTTTGATCTCCTTGGTGTCGATGATGTGGGAAAACCCGCACTTGCCTCGGAAAAGATCCGCATCGCGCAGGGGACGGCCGCCGGGGGCAGGCCTCGCGTCCTTTTGTGTCACCGGCCGTATTATCTTCCGCAGGCCGCCGAGCAGAAGATCGATCTGATGTTGAGCGGACACACGCACGGCGGTCAGATTGTCCTCGCCTCCTTCGGGGAAACCTTCATGACACCGGCTGCCCTGGCATCCCCGTACGTTTGGGGCGCGTATCAACACGGCAACACTGCAATGTATGTGTCACGGGGAATCGGCACCGTCGGGATTCCAATCAGGATCAATTGCCCCCCTGAGCTCACGAGAATCGTCTTGCGCTCCGGTAAGGTCGAGCAGCCGTCATAACGCTTCCACCCCGCCGGACTATCGGCTTCGACAATCCCGCACCGCCCTAAGCCGCGCTGCCCCGTTTAGCCCATGGGAACCGTGACAGTGTTCATCCGACACTCCAGGGCCGGTACGCCTCTCGATCACGCACAGTTCGTGCGTTGCTTTTACACGCCGGATTGGATATATTCAAACCGAATCTGTCCAAACAATCGCACCACGATCCTGTCGCAAATCGAGGATGACCTACAAACAGCTGGCCAAGCGGGCACAGGCCGCACGGCAACACTCGTTCTCTCCGTATTCCCGATTCCGCGTCGGCGCAGCACTCCTGTCCAAAAGCGGGAAAGTCTACACCGGCTGTAATGTTGAGATCAGTTCATTCGGGCTTACCATGTGCGCCGAACGCACCGCAATGTTCAAAGCCATCTCGGAGGGAGAGCGGCACTTCACCGCCATTGCAGTGGCAACCGATGAAGACCGGTTCATTTCACCATGCGGGGCCTGCCGTCAGGTGATCATCGATCTCGCCGGCAACATCGAGTGCATCCTTACCGACAACAGCGGCGCTGTCAAGGTGATAAAAATGAGCGACCTGCTTCCGTACCCGTTTACGCCGGAAGATCTCCAGCACCACTAGAAAACAACAGCATATGACGGCTCCAACACTTCATGACTCCCCGAAGAACAGCGGCTGGATCGAAGTTATCGTCGGGTGCATGTTCAGTGGGAAGACCGAAGAACTCATCCGCCGCATCCGAAGGGCGCAGATCGCCCGCCAGAAGGTGGCCATCTTCAAACCGAAGATCGACACGCGGTACAGCAACGACCATATCGTCTCACACAGCGAGGCGAAGTTGCTGTCGAGCGTTGTGGACAGTTCCGAGGAGATTCTGGAAAAGGCACAGGACGCGCAGGTTGTGGGGATCGACGAAGGACAGTTTTTCGACGCGCGCCTTGTGGAGGTCGCCGAGGAACTTGCCAACCAGGGGAAGCGCGTGATCATCGCGGGACTCGATCAGGACTACCGTGGCAAGCCCTTCGATCCGATGCCGCAACTCCTGGCCGTCGCCGAGTACATCACAAAGACGCTTGCTATCTGCGTCGTGTGCGGTAATCCGGCCGACAGAACGCAGAGGATAACGGGTGGAAGCGAACGGGTTCAAGTGGGCGCCAAGGAATCATATGAGGCCCGTTGCCGGAGCTGCTTTGTACCCCCTCAAGCCTGAGCTCTTCCGCAATCCGCAGTGCACCCAAGTCCCCTGTCAATCCTGGTGGAGGAATGTCTGACCAACAACTCATAGCGGAATCGGTCTGCTTCATTCGAGGGAAGACCGGTCAGATTCCCACCGTGGGGCTTATCCTGGGTTCCGGCCTCGGCGACTTTGCCGACAATTTGCCCCGTCCCATCACTCTGACTGCGGCAAGTATCCCAAATTATCCCGCCTCCACGGTCGAAGGTCATAGAGGCCGCTTGGTATTTTCCACCCTTGATTCAGGGCTTACCGTTGTCGCCTTTCAGGGCCGAGTGCATTTCTATGAGTCCCGAGAGGTCGGTACCGTGACATATCCAGTCCGCCTTGCCCATGCGCTTGGCGTCCGGACCCTTGTCATCACGAATGCCGCGGGCGGCATCAACCGAGAATTCTCCCCGGGCGACCTGATGCTCATCTCGGACCAACTCAATCTAACCTCGGAAATCGCCCACCCAACGCTCCCCCACCCAGTCCGGATCAGTGCCGACGTCTATGATCCTCAGTTGCGGTCCATGCTGGCCGAGATGGCCTCATCAATGGGAATTCCTCTCCACAGCGGTGTCTACGCGGGGGTGAAAGGCCCCTCCTACGAAACTGCGGCAGAGGTCGAGATGATACGCCGGGTCGGCGGCGATGTCGTGGGGATGTCAACCGTGCTGGAGGCCCGCCTCGCGGCGGCGCTTGGAATGCGAGTGATGGGAATTTCCTGTATCACCAATGAGGCGACCGGGATTGGCGGCACCAAGCTGAACCATGAGGAGGTCACGGAGGTGGCAAATCGCGTGCGGCACGACTTTGCCCAGCTGCTTAACGGCCTCCTCATAATGCTCGCCCGGTAAGGTTTTTTTCGCCCTAACGGGCGGGCTCCACCCGCGCCAGCCTGCTTGAATTCGCGATGATGAGGACGCTGCTGAGGACCATTGCCAGGGCCGCGAAAACGGGCCGGATCTGACCTGTAACGGCAAGTCCTATGCCTATGACGTTGTAAAGAAATACCCAGACGAAGTTCCACCTTATCGTTCGAAGGATCCTCTTGCCGTGTTGAATGATCCAGGAGAGTTTCCGAAGGTCGCTGTCCAGAATGGTAATATCGGAAGAACTCCGTGCGAGACTGGTCCCTGAGCCGAGCGTCACCCCGATGCCCGCCGCTGCCAGTGCTGCAGCGTCATTGACCCCATCCCCCACCATACATACTTCTTTCCCCTGCCGATGCGCCGACGTGACGATGGAGACCTTGTCGATCGGGGTCAAACCACCATGATGCTTGGAGATTCCCGCCTCTTGCCCGACATGGTCCACCACGCGCGGCTCGTCCCCGGAAAGGACTTCGACTTCGATACCGGCCATCCGCAATCTCTTGACGGCTTCCCCTGCCGAAGGACGCAGCGAATCTCGGACCGACACATATCCAGAATACAGATCATTGAGATAGATGTAACTCACAGACGATGAAGGGCTTGGATCAGGGATAGCGAAGTAAGTTCCCGTACCATCAGGGGGCTTATTTGAAATTCTTACGTCAACCATCTGACCATTGGAATCCTCCACTTTTCCGGACACCCCCACACCGGGGAGATACCGAAAATCCGCAACTCTACGTAGTCGGACCTCCAGGCTCTTAGCGTAATCCGTGATGGCTCTGGCCGTGGGGTGTTCGGAATGGGTCTCCAGCGAAGCCAGCAGTGTGAGAATCTCGTTTTCCGTCGTTGGTCCGGCCGATAGCGGGACGACTGCCTCTACGCTGGGCTTTCCCTCGGTGAGCGTGCCGGTCTTGTCGATGAACACGGTGCTCGTCTTCCCTATTCGCTCGAGGGTGGCAAAGGATCTGACGATAACCCCCTTGCGGGCGGCCCGGGCATAGCCAATAGAGGCTGCAAGGGTGGCTCCAATCCCCAGGCCGCACGGGCATGCGATCAAGAGTACAGAAAGTCCGGTCAGGAAGCCCGCCGCGGGGTCTGATTTGATCCCCCAGAAGAACGCTGCCCCGGCAGCCAGCAGCACAACCGCAGGAGTGAAATACCTGGCAATCCGGTCTGCCAGTTCCTGAGAAGGCGACCGGCTGTGCATGATCTCCGTAACGAGTTTGTGCAGCTGAGACAAGTACGTTTCGTTTGCGGCCCTGGACGCCTTCACTTCAAGGCTTCCGTCGTGGTTGATGGAACCTCCGAACACGCTGTCGCCAGGGCTTTTGGAAACGGGGCTTGCTTCACCGGTCAGTATGGATTCATCCACGGTACTCTCCCCTCCTA
>JAGDMJ010000274.1 GCA_017860555.1 Bacteroidota bacterium | reverse complement strand
GAAATGAATGGCGTCGAGATGCGGATCGCGCAGCTCGAGTTTGAAAAGAGGCGCGCCTCGGACGTGATCGGGCGGAACAGCGAAGACGTCGAAGAACTCACGGCGGAATCCGCAGCACTGCAGGAGGAACTGGCTCGTGAGGCACCGGAACTCGAGGCGCACAAAGCCCGGCAGAGCGAGGTGGAGCGGATGACCGGCGCAGCTGGCAATGAGCTCCAGACCCTCGAGGAGGAATGGAACGTCCTCTCCAGAGGCGTGACCGATCTTGGGATTGCTGTCGTGCAGGCGCGCGGAGAGCTGCAGAACGCACACAACGATTTGGAGCGTGCGGAACAGACGACGAGGGACATTGAGGAAGCCGTGGCAAAGCGGAAGGCGGATATCCTCGCCACGGAAGAAGCGATTGCCTCGACGGAGCACTTCGTGGATGAGAATTCCCGGGTCCTGGAGAGTCTGCACCAGGAACTCGCGGGTGTCGACGCCCGCAGAGCGCGGGAGGAGGAAGCGTCTTCCGACGTGCGCGAACTGATTCACCAGATCGAGCTGTCCATCAAGGACCAGCGCCGGACGCATGACGATTCTCTGCGCCTGACACATGAACACGAGCTGCAATTGCAGGATCTCCGCGCGAAGGCGGAACACATCATGGCACGGGCACAGGAGGAGTTCGAATTCACGGTGGAGCTGAAGACGTATCCGCCCGATGAATTCGTCGATTTTGCCGCGCTCCGCGAGGAGATCCCGGCCCTCCGCGACAAGATCAAGTCGCTCGGGAACATCAATTTTGCCGCCTTCGAGGAATACCAGGCGGAGAAGCAACGCTTCGAGTTCCTCTCGACACAACGCAAGGATTTGCTCGAAGCGGAGAAGGCACTTCTCGAGACGATCGAGCAGATCAACGCCACCGCGCAGGCGAAGTTCCTGGAGACCTTTGCGAAGATCCGCACCAACTTCATCGAGACGTTCAAGAGCCTCTTTGATCCGGGCGATGAATGCGACCTCAAGCTGGAGGAGAATGTGGATCCCCTCGAGGCCGGGATCGAGATCGTTGCGAAACCGCGCGGCAAAAGGCCAACGTCGATCGACCTCCTGTCTGGCGGGGAAAAAACCCTCACGGCGATCGCGCTCCTCTTTGCGATCTACCTGGTCAAGCCGAGCCCCTTCTGCATTCTCGACGAAGTGGACGCCCCCCTTGATGACGCAAACGTGGATCGGTTCACGCGCATCCTGAGGAAGTTCTCGGACAACACGCAGTTCATCGTCGTGACGCACAACAAGCGGACGATGGAAGCGGCCAGCGCGCTCTACGGCGTGACCATGGAGGAGGAAGGCATTTCCAAGATTGTGACCGTGCGATTCAACCAGGGGGCGCAGGTGAAATCAGCCGCCCTGGCAACGGGGTAGGACCATGGCGGTAAAGATCTTCGTGGACTTTGACGGGACTATCACGACTCACGATGTGGGAAATCTCTTCTTCCGGGAGTTTGGCGGGGAAGCGTGTGATACGTTCATCGCCGACTATCATCAGGAAAAGATTTCGGCACAGGAATGTTTTCGCCGGGAGGCCGCTACGGCCGGCGGCATCCTCCCGAACGACCTGAACGCGTTGCTTGACCGGCAGACCATTGACCCCGGTTTCAAGGATTTCGTCGACTTTTGCCGGCTTCGGGATCTTGAATTCCATATTGTCAGCGACGGGCTTGATTACTATATCGAACGTGTGCTTCGGGCACACGGGATCCAGAACGTCTCCTACGTTGCCAACGCCCTCTCGCTCGAACCCGCAGGCGCGAACGGCCGCCAATCCTTTTCCCTCACCTTCCCTCACAGCGACAGCGTGTGTGACCGGTGCGCGTGCTGCAAGAGGAACTTCATGCTGACACATTCCGGTGATGACGATATCATCGTGTTCATCGGAGAGGGGTATTCCGACCGCTGTCCCGTGCAGTATGCTGACATCGTGTTCGCCAAGGAGGATCTTCAGCATTTCTGCCAGCGGGAAAACATTTCCTATTACCTCTATGTGTCATTCCACGACGTGACCGACCGGCTTGGCCGGCTCCTCGCCCGCCGACAGTTACGGAAGCGCCGGAGAGCGGAGCTCAAGAGGAAAGAGGCGTTCCAGCGTGAAACCTGAGAACGACATCCGCCGGTGGATCTTCCGCATGCGCAGCTTCACGCCGCTCCCGTTCCTGGCGGTGATGGTGATCTTTGCACGTCCGACGCTCACCAGCCTGGTTGCCGGCTTTGCCGTCGTGCTCCTGGGCGAACTGATCCGATTCTGGGGCGTGTCCATCGCGGGCTCCGAGACGAGAACAACGGGCAGAGTGGGAGGAACGTATCTGATCACGAACGGGCCGTTTGCCTATGTCCGCAATCCGCTGTACCTGGGCAACATGCTCATGTACGCAGGCATCGGCATCATGTCCATGGCACTGTTTCCCTGGCTGCTGATCGCGGCGATTGTCTGGTTCTATGTCCAGTATTATCTGATCGTGACGAACGAAGAGGAGTACCTTCGCGGCCGCTTCGGAGCGGAGTATGCCGAATATTGCAGGAACGTGCGAAGGTTCATCCCCCGTCCGGTGCCGTACAGGCCGTCCATGCCCTCTCCGAAGAGTGTCAGCCCGGCCGAAGGATTGGCCTCCGAACGACGCACCCTCCAGGCGATTGTCCTGGTGGTCGCCGCGATCGTGGTCATCTATGTCGTCCGGCTTCAGGGATGACGATGCTCCGTCGGGTTCTGATCATAGCGGGAGAGGCATCCGGCGACCTTCATGGCGCAGGGGTCGTGCGCGAACTGAAGCGGCGGCAGCCCCGGCTCGACGTCTACGGCATCGGCGGCGACAATATGCGGCGCGAAGGGATGGACCTGGTCTTTCATATCGCCGGGCTCGCGTTCATGGGCTTTGCGGAGGTTCTGAAGAACCTCTCCACAATCAAGAAGGTCGAAAAGAAGATGGAGGGCCTCCTGGAGAGCCGCAGGCCCGACGTGGTGGTGCTCATCGATTATCCGGGCTTCAATCTCCGGTTCGCGCGCCGCGTGAAGCAACGGAGAATTCCTGTGCTCTATTACATCAGTCCGCAGGTCTGGGCCTGGAACATGCGGCGCGTGAAGAAGATGAAGCGGTGCGTGGATAGCATGAAAGTGGTCTTTCCTTTCGAAGTGGACATTTACAGGAACGAAGGGATCGACGTGGAATTCGTGGGGCATCCGCTCGTTGAGAGCCTCAAGGCTCCCTGTCTGAAGGAGGAATTTTTCCGCAGGCACGGCCTGGACCCGCGAATGCGTCTTCTCGGGCTCTTCCCGGGGAGCAGGATGCAGGAGATCGAGAATATTCTCCCGGTCATGCTCGATGCCGCGGAAGAGATCCGCAGGACGCATGATGTGCAGATCGCCGTGGGAGTCGCGCCGAATCTGGGAGCGGAATCCGTCAGGACCTATCTGCGGAGGTATCCCTGGGTCGTCGCGCTTGAGCATGCCACGTACGATCTCATGCGCTGGGCCGATGCCGCGATCGTGACATCGGGAACAGCGACGCTGGAGACCGGCTGGTTCGGGACGCCCATGGCCGTGGTCTACAAGACGTCTCCCGTCACCTTCTTCATCGGCCGTTTGCTGGTGGATGTGCCGTATATCGGACTTGTAAACATCGTTGCGGGTAAGAAGGTCGTGCCGGAATTCATTCAGCATGACTTGACCGCGGAGCACCTGGTGGAAGCCATTGCGAAGATTCTTGACGACCCGGGCTACGCGGAGAGTGTGCGCCGCGAGCTTCGTGCCATCCGGGAGAAGCTCGGCGGTCCCGGAGCTTCCGCGCGCGTGGTGGACGGGATTTTCGCTCTTGCCGAAGTCGTATGATGGAGCCGTGAAGCGTCTCCACCAGACCTATCGCAAGGACGACAAGCCCAAACAGGTGGACCGTCAGTTGATCGACGCAGGATACACAGGACAACAGTGAGTGTCGCGGCACCGATGAGGAAATTGCTTCTTCCGTTCTCCTGGCTTTACGGGCTGGCCGTTATGGCCAGGAACCGGGCATTTGACGAGGGTTGGTTCCGGCAGGAATCGGCCGGCGTTCCCGTGCTGTCTGTGGGAAATATCACGACCGGAGGGACCGGGAAAACCCCTCTTGTGGAATACCTGGTCCGCCACCTGGTTGCCAGCGGCAAACACCCGGCCATCCTGAGCCGGGGGTACCGGAGAAGCTCCACGGGTGTCGTGGTGGTCTCGGATGGCAAGACACTGCAGTCGGACGCCTCCACGGGAGGAGATGAGCCGGTCCAGATGGCCCGCAAACTGGGCACCGTGCCGGTGGTGGTTGCTGAGCGAAGAAGCGCTGCGGCACGGGTCGCCGTGCGGGATCTTCATGCGGATGTCCTTGTGCTGGATGATGGGTTCCAGCATCGCTCATTGAAACGGGACCTGAATATCCTCGTGATCGATGCGAGGAGGGATCTGACACGCGAGCCGTTGTTGCCGGCCGGACACCGGCGGGAGCCCCTCTCGGCGATACGGCGCGCCGACATGGTTGTACTTTCGAAGATGGATCCGACTGCCGGGCCCGTTCGTTGGATGGACTCCCTTGCAAGGTATCTTCCCGGGCCGCCGGTCACGAGCAGGATTTGCCCGGCCGGTTTCTACCGGCTGTCGGATCAGGAAGAAGCGAGCGTTTCCGAGCTCCTGGAGGATCCCGTCCTGGCATTCAGCGGTATTGCGGATCACGAGGGGTTTCTGCAGACGCTCCAGAGCCTTGGCGTGACGATCGCAGAGGATATTCGTTTCCGGGATCACCACGCGTACCAGCGGAGCGACGTGCTCCGGCTGAAAGAAGCACTCCGTTCATCCGGCGCGGCCCTCCTCGTGACAACGGAAAAGGACGCCGTTCGGATCGAAGCGGAACCACAATTGAAGGACCTGCTGCTGGATTCCGCGCCCGTGTATGCCGCGCGGGTCGAGGTGGAGATCGTCGCGGGGAGCGACCGGCTTCGCTCCGCGCTTGATGCATGTGCGGGAGGGGCGCAATGATCATCGGCCTGACCGCTCCGATGAAGGAGGGGCCAACACTCGACCTGTATGTCCGGTGGATCAAAGGGAACGATCCGGACGTCGACGTGCGCGTGTTCTCATATGTCCATGAGAATCCCGGCGGACTCTCCGCCTGCAA
>JAGDMJ010000273.1 GCA_017860555.1 Bacteroidota bacterium | reverse complement strand
TTCTCGCCCCGCACTCAGGTCCCCCCTTGGAAAAGTGCACACACAGCCCTGCACCTTACCATACCAAATGGTGAGCAGAATGCCAATAAAGTGATGGGTGTAATTGGCGGGTAGAGCAAGGACTCTAGAGAAAAGAGGGATCTGGTTCGTGTTCCTGGTGTCTGGTGTGTCTCCCGTGTTCAAGGCTCGATCGCCATGGACACGATGGCCTAGCTTCTCCTGGGCCGGGGACCGCTTCGCCCCCCTTTGCGCGGGCCACTGCGCCGCTGCGGCGGCCGGCGCGGCCTTCCCCGCGCAGCCGTTCCTTCTCCCTGCACCGGTACGGGAGGCTGAAACCAGGAGTCGTCCGGATAGACCGACTTCAACTCTCTGCCAATGAACTTTTCGATATCGGGGATCAATACGGCATCCATCTCGTCGGCAAAGCTCACCGATATCCCGCTTGCACCCGCACGTCCCGTGCGACCGATACGGTGGACGTAGTCCTCAGGGTTCATCGGAAGGTTGTAGTTCACCACATGGCTCACGCCTTCGATATGCAAACCTCGCGCAGCCACGTCCGTCGCTACAAGCACGCGGACTTTCCCCGACCGGAAACTCTCGAGCGTCTTGATCCTCTGCTCCTGGCTCACGTCGCCCGAAAGCAGCCCGTTGCTGATCCCAAAGTCGGTAAAACGGTCGGCCAGCTTCTGACTTTCGTCCCTCCTGTTGGCAAAGACAATCACCCGCTCAAGATCCTGTCTGGTGATCAGGTTGTAGAGCACGGAAAACTTTTCCTCGGCCGTGACGATGTAGACGACCTGTTCCACGGTGTCAACGGCAACCTGTTCCGGTGCTATTTCGACGGTGACCGCTTCCTTGGTCCAGTGCGAAGCAAGCCTGACGACATCCGGCGTCAATGTCGCGCTGAAGAGCATCGTCTGGCGTTTTTCCTTGGGAGGAGTGCTCTCGATGATCCGCCGCACGTCCGGTATAAATCCCATGTCCAGCATCCTGTCGGCCTCATCGATCACCATGACCTCCACCTTCCCCAGGTTGACCCCGCCTTTGCGCTTGAAATCCAGCAGGCGTCCCGGCGTGGCGGCAATGATATCCACGGCATCCCGTTCGAGCGATAGTTTTTGTTTTCTGTAGTCCATCCCCCCATAGACCGCAAGGACGGAGGCGCCGGTGTACTTCGCCAGGCCACGCGCATCTTTTTCGATCTGCAGCACGAGTTCACGCGTTGGTGCCAGGACAAGTGCACGCGGGGCACCCGGCTTCCGCTTCCCCTGAACAGGATGACGAATCAAATGTGCGAGGATGGTAATGAGAAATGCCGCGCTCTTGCCGGTGCCCGTTTGAGCGCGCCCGGTGGCATCCAGTCCGGCAAGAGTCTTCGGGAGAATCTCCGCCTGGACCGGTGTGCAGTATTGAAACCCGAGATCCGCAACGGCGTGCATGATCTGTGGAGGGATATCCAGGTCATGAAAACGAGTCCTTCCTTCTTCCGGGAAAACCTGGTACTCGGAAACATCCCAGGGTGCCGCAGGCGGCATGGGGGGTACGGCTTTGTGCCTCGGCCGTACCTCCTTCTGGCCGGACGCCGCCGGCGCATGGCGGGCCGCCCGTTGCGGGGAAGGGCGTCCTTCCCGTTGTTCGGCGGCAGGAACAGGGCTGCTGGGCCGGCGTTTTCGCAGCCGCTCAACAAGTGCAAGGAAAAGGCGTCCGATTCCCATATACGTCTATTTCTCCGCGGTGTCGCTCATAAGGACGGCCAGAGGGCGGAGCGACTCCACATTCTGGCAGATGATCTTGATAATAGATGTGATCGGCACGGCGAGGACTGCTCCAACGATTCCCCACATCCATGCCCAGAAAATCAGGGAGATCAAGACAAGAAGCGGACTGAGCCTCAGGCTTCTTCCGAGCAATTTTGGCTCGATCAGATTGCCAATGAGGTTATGTGCAACGATCAGGAGCCCGGTCACGACGGCCGTCAGGCCTAACGAGCCGGTCTGCAGAAGCGTTACGAGCATCGGCAACGCCGTGGCGATCAGCGCACCGAAGTTGGGTATGTAGTTGAGGAAGAACGTCAGCAGTCCGACCAGGAGCGCGAAGTCTATCCCGAAGGCAAGCATTACCAGGGCCGTCAACAGTCCCACCGCGATATTGATGAGCGACTTCATGATAATATAGCGGCGCACCTGAGTGTTAACCTGTGTGAGGACCCCCGTGACCCGCAACGAATGTTCTGAAGAAAATGCCCTGGCAATCTTTGCCTGAAACTCCTCACTGCCGGAAAGCAAAAACACAAGGAACAGAAGGATCAGGACCATGTCCTCAAAGAAGTTCAGTACCGTCCCGAGACTCCCCGCCATGAACGCCGCCACCGAGGAGAACTGGAGCTCATCAGCCAGATTGAACGACTGGCCTTCCCTTCCCAGGGTTCGCGATGTCGTTTCTATGACCCCGGTAATATCCCGAAGCAGTTGATTCATCCTCTCCTGGTAGCGCGGTGCCGCTTCCACCACACCCTGCACGCCGGTGAACAGAATAAAACCAAGTATCCCCACAATCCCCACCACGCAAAACAGGACGATCAAGACGCACACCGGCAGCGGGACCCCCCGGTGCCGGAGAGACCGGACCATCGGCTTGAAGAGAAGCGAGAAAACACCGGCAACCACCACAGCCAGCAGGATCTCCCGGAGGATATAAATGACGAAGCCCGCGGCGACGATCGCGAGGAAGGCCAGAAAAACCGTGTTGATTCTTGAGTCTTTCATGGACTCATCGCCGCTTGCGAACAAGACCTGCGTATGATCAACGACCTCCGCTCCTGCCCCCCCTTCGGGGCCGGCAGCAGACGGGTCAGGAGCGACTTTCTTGTGCCGACGTCGTAACACGTGTGGCCTCCATTGCTTCCAGGATGAGTTCGGCAAGATCTTTGACCTGAACCTGTTCGGCAGCACGCTCCTTCACCCCGTCAGTCAGCATGGTCATGCAGAACGGACAGCCGGTACCGATCACATCAGGTTTCACGGCGAGCGCCTGGTCAGTGCGTTCCAGGTTGACGCGTTTCCCTTCGCGCTCCTCCATCCACATGCGTCCCCCACCTGCCCCGCAGCAGAAGCTGCGCGAACGCGACCGCTCCATCTCCACCCGCTCCGTCCCGACAATCGCATCAATGAGCTCTCTCGGCGCATCGTACACGTCGCTGTAACGGCCCAGGTAACACGGATCATGGAACACGACCTTCTCCCGCCGTTCCGCCGGGAGTGTCAATTTACCTTCCTCGATGAGATTCCTGAGGAAGGTACTGTGATGCACGACCTCGTAATTGCCGCCGAACTGCTTGTACTCTTTCCCCAGCGACTGCAGACAGTGGGGACAAGTCACGACGATCCTCTTGACATTGTAGCCGTTGAGCGTGGCGATGTTTTCGGCAATAAGCGTCTGCGCCAGATACTCGTTCCCCATTCTGCGTGCCGGATCGCCGTTGCATTTTTCTTCCGTGCCGAGGATGGCAAAATCCACGCCTGCCATCTTCAGAAGCCTGGCAAAAGCCTTCGACACGTTCTGATAGCGCGAGTCATACGCGCCCGCACAACCGACCCAGAAGAGAACCGCCGCCTCCTTCTTGTCCGCCATAAGCGGGATGTCCAGCCCTTTGGCCCAATCGGCCCGCGTGGAATGACTGAACCCCCACGGCGTGTAATTGCGCTCCAGGTTCGCAAAGGTGCTCTTCAACTCTTCCGGGAAACGAGACTCGTTCAACACCAGTCCTTTGCGCAGGTCCATGATGGTGTCCAGGTGCTCGATCGTCACAGGGCACTCTTGCACGCATGCCATACAGGTAGTGCAATCCCAGATCTCCTGTTCGGTGATGAAGTTGTCGAGCAGTTGATGGCTCAGGATGCCATCATCCCCGGGAGCGGCACCTTCCTTCGCTGCCACGACCAGCGGAGCTTTCTCGAACGTCCGATCGTGAACGTCCAGGATGATCTTCTTCGGATTGAGCACCTTCCCGGTGTTGTTCGCCGGACACGCTGCGGTGCACCGGCCGCAATGCGTGCACGTGTAGCCGTCCAGGAGCTGCTTCCAGGTAAGGTCGTCGATATCCGTTGCCCCGTACCTGGTGAGCGTCTCATCGGCGAGGTTGATCGGCTTGATCGCTCCTTTCGGGCCGAGGCTGGAAAAGTACACGTTGGGGATCGATGTGAGCACGTGCAGGTGCTTGGAATAGGGAAGGTAATTCAGGAAGCCGAGCACCGCGATCATGTGTGCCCAGAAAAAAAAGTGGAACCACATCGTGATGCCGTTGATGGACATTCCGGAGCAAAGGCCTGCGAGCATCCCTGAGAGGAAACGCGCGCTGTCTGCTTCCCCCTTGCTCGCGGCGATCCGCATGGCATTCTGGCCGAACATGGTGACCATGACCAGCATGATCAGGCAGAGGATCAGGATCGCTTCCCACTTCTCACGCCCGGCCACCTGAAGCCGCTTCGGCGGCGAGAAGAAGCGACGATACAAAGAGACCAGGACGGCAATCACCACAAGACCGCCGACGAAATCCTGCAGGAAGACCAGGGGAGGATAGAGTGGCCCGAGAAAGGACAGGGAGAACCCGCGGATCAACCCTTCGCCGATCGACTCCGCTACCGCTGTCAGCAGCACGACGAATCCCCAGAAGATCAGAAAGTGGAGCATGCCTGCGAAGGGTTCCCTGAGCAATTTGGTCTGCCCGAACGCCACGCGCAGGACGCTGCCGAAGCGCTTGAGCGGGGTGTCGAAGCGATTCTCCGGCTTGCCCAGCATCAAATACGAGTGCAAGCGCCGGACGCTCCGCGCAAACAAGCTGAACGCCGCAACAAGGAGGACTGTGAACAGCATGGACTCAACAGACATGATTTGCCTCAGGGTCATCAGTAGAACATCTCACTCTTAACGCTCGTCACGGCCCTGCCGCCGACTTCCACCGAAACGATATCCGTCCCCCGCACAGCCAGTCGGACCGAAACGCGGCCCTTTCGTCCGATCGCGTCCCCCTGTTCACCGGTGAGCGTCACGATCCCGTTCACAGCCTGCAGTTCTCCCCGTTCAAACAGATAGACTCCCAGCGGCCCGTTCGCAGAACCGGTCACGGGCTCTTCATTGAGTCCGGCCGTCGGCTTGAAATACCGGGA
>JAGDMJ010000272.1 GCA_017860555.1 Bacteroidota bacterium | reverse complement strand
CAGCTCGACATCATCAAGCGCGGTATCGCCGAGATCATCAGAGAAGACGATCTCGTTAGAAAACTCGAGCACTCCATCAAGGCCAACGCTCCACTGAAGATCAAGCTGGGTTGCGACCCCAGCAGGCCGGACCTGCATCTTGGACACTCCGTCGTGCTCCGCAAGCTTCGCCAGTTTCAGGACCTGGGGCATCAAGCGGTGTTGATCGTGGGAGACTTCACCGGCATGATCGGCGATCCATCCGGCCGCAGCAAGACCCGCCCTCCCCTCACGCTGGAAGAAACCCGGCGCAACGGCCAGAGCTACTTCGAACAGGCGACCAAGATCCTCTCCTCCAAAAAGATCCAGATGCTATACAATTCCGAGTGGCTTGCCAAGATGGATTTTTCCGACGTGATCGCGCTCGGCAGCAAGTACACGGTCGCGAGGATGCTGGAACGGGACGATTTTGAGCGGAGGTACAAGAGCGGAGAGCCCATCAGCATTCACGAACTGCTCTATCCTCTCGCCCAGGCGATGGACTCCGTTGCCATCGGCGCGGATGTCGAGTTGGGAGGGACGGATCAGAAATTCAATCTGTTGGTGGGGAGGGACATTCAGCGTGAGCATGGACTGGAACCCCAGGTGGCGCTGACAATGCCGATACTCCCGGGCACCGATGGCGTGGAGAAGATGAGCAAATCGCTCGACAATTACATCGGCATCAGCGAAAGCCCACAGCAGATCTACGGCAAGACGCTTTCGATCCCGGATACGTTGATCTACGACTACTTCGTCCTCGCGACGAGCCTTTCCGCCTCTGACCTGGTCAGCGTCAGGCATGAGCTCGACAACCCCGCGAACAATCCGCGGAACATCAAGCGGCGCCTTGCGCGCGAATTGGTGTCGCTGTACCACTCGCGCGAAGCTGCCCGCCTCGCGGAAGAGGAATTTGACCGCATTTTTGTGAAGAAGGATCTGCCGGACGATGTGCCCGACCGGGCCGTGTCGGCGGAAGGAGGCACGATCGGCATCATCAAGCTGCTGACCGAGGCGGGCCTGGTGAGTTCCAACAGCGAGGCGCGCCGGATGGTTGATCAGGGAGCGGTCAGCGTGGACGGGACCAAGGTTATTGACCCGAACGCCCTTGTCAATCTGGAGCGGAGCGCGATCGTGAAAGTGGGCAAGCGGCGGTTTGCCCGTGTGAGCAAAGCATAACGCATATATCCACCTAACGAGGGAGACAAGCAAGTGTACGTTCCAGGGAAAATGTTCTTCACGAAAGGCGTCGGCCGTCACAAGGATTATCTGCAATCCTTCGAGCTTGCGTTGCGCGATGCGAAGATCGAGAAGTGCAATCTGGTGACCGTCTCAAGCATATTCCCGCCAGGGTGCAAGCGTATTCCGACGGAAGAAGGGCTCAAGCTCCTTCAACCCGGGCAGATCACCTTCGCCGTTATGGCCCGCAATGCCACCAACGAGCCGAACCGGCTGATCGCATCCTCCATCGGCGTTGCGACCCCCGCGGACCAGACGCAGTACGGTTACCTGTCGGAGCATCATCCCTACGGAGAGACCGATGAGAAGGCTGGGGAGTACGCGGAGGACCTGGCAGCCACCATGCTTGCCACCACGCTTGGTGTGGAGTTCGATCCGGGCGTTGCGTGGGACGAACGGGAGAAGATCTACAAAATGAGCGGCAAGATCGTCAAGACGTACAACGTCACACAGTCGGCCGAGGGACACAAGGATGGCATCTGGACCACCGTCGTGGCGTGCGCGATTCTGCTCCCCTAGTTTCCGGCCCGTCCCCTCTCATCCGTCACAAATTCCGGAGCGGCGTTCCTGCCATTGCTGTGGCGGGGCGTCGCATTTTATTTCTTCAGGCTGGCGGGTCGCCCCGGCTTGACGTTGCCCCAAAAAAGAAAGCGCCACGATCGCGAATCTCAAGAGTCCGCGGCTCGTGGCGCATGTTGGTAGATTTTCCTTCGCTTCAGGTCCCTCCGCACATGTACTGGGGCGGCGGCGTTCAGCCCACACCCGAGTCATCACCTGGCTCAGACGCTATTAGTTGAGCTCCTGCTTGTACGTCTCGTAGTGTTCCACAACAGCTGTGACGTACGCAATGGTCTGCCGTGAGCCGCCGAACCACCCGTTCCGCGGTTTCTGCAGCGGCCAGACATTCCGGTGGAGCGTTTCATACCGCTTCGACAGAAGCGGCATTGCGGCCTTCACCGATTGCCAGCGTCCCGGATCATCCTGTAAGTATGCGGCCAACTCCTGAGCATCGTAGACCCTCCCCGGACCGGCATTGTACGATGCCAGTGTCAGTTTGAGGCGGTCCGCATCGCTCGACCCGTCATACAGATCATAGAGTTTACGCAGATAGTAGACGCCGGCGCGGATGTTTGTCCCCGGATGGGAGAGATCTTCGAGAGAGAGTGAGCGCGCCACTTCGGCGCCGGTCACGGGCATGATCTGCATCAGCCCGAATGCCCCTTTCTCGCTCTCGGCTTCCGGCATGAAGCGCGATTCCTGCTTCATGACGGCAAGTATCAGACGCCAGTCAAATCCGTACTCCAGCGCATAGCGCTTGATCGTCGTGCCGTACTGCGCGATGACCTGTTGAGTTACCGGATCAAGGTGGGATACCTCCTCGGCGGCCGCGCTCGAACCACCCTGCACACGAGCCGCCTCGCTCCCGGATTTTCTGGCTAGATCTTCTCCATGTGGGGTACAACCGCTAAATAGAGCCAGGGTAAAGATCACGATCATGGGGATACGTAAAATCATTGCGCTCCTCTGATTGGTGATGGAAACTTACCCCCTACTTGGCGTTCCCTGAATTGCAAAGAACGATACAACTTGTACTAATGTCGGAACATATGGGTATCAAAGCTGTGACTTCCCGCACGGAGAACCGGCCAAGACGTCACCTATGTGCCTTCATATGTCCCCGCGAAACGCAAAAAAAAACTTCATTGCGCTCCGGCCCCTATAACATCTATCGTGACATTTGCAGTTCCCCGCGGAATCATGTCGACTTCCTTCGCAGCTGCAAGTGACAGATCGATGATCCTTTCCCCCTTGAATGGCCCCCTGTCGTTGATGCGAACAACTACCGATTTCCCGTTGTCCAGGTTTGTCACCCGGACCCGACTGTTGAACGGGAGCGTTCGGTGCGCGGCCGTGAGAGCATACATGTCGTATGTTTCACCATTGGCCGTCGTCCTTCCATGGAACTCGTCGGCATAATACGAGGCGATGCCCTGGAGTTGCGACGCCGAACCCGATGAGGTTCCCTTCCCTGTGAACCGCGGCGAACCGCTCCCGCACCCCCACAGCAGGAGTGAGAACAGAGAGATGGTGACAACCGCCGATCGACCTGCCATCGTCACAGGTATTCCGTCATCTGCTTCCGTTTGAGGTAATCCGATATCTCCTTCACATCCTGCGACCGCCCCTTCTTGCAGATCAGGAGGGCATCCTCTGTGTTGACGATGATCAGGTCCTCCACACCGATGGTCGCCACCACCTTCCCGGGCGAATAGATGAAGGAGTTCCGGGTGTCCTTTTGGATCACCTTGCCGGTGATCGTGTTGCCGCTGTCGTCCTTCCCCGAGAAACGGGAGACCTCATCCCACGATCCGAGGTCGTTCCAGCCAAACGATCCCGGTATGACGTACACCTTCCCCGCCTTCTCCATGACGCCATAATCGATCGAGATATTGCGGATCAATCCATAGACCAGATCGAGCGTCGGCTGATACTGCGGCGTCCCGATCGTCTTGTCGATCCGTCCGAGCTCGCCGTAGAGATCGGGCAGCTGGCGTTCGATCTCCTTCAGGATCACATCCACCTTCCAAACGAACATGCCGCTGTTCCAGAGAAAATCGCCGCTTGCCAGAAACCGTTCGGCCGTCTGAAGGTTCGGCTTTTCGGCGAAGGTCTTGACCTTCAGCACGCCTTTGGCAAAATAGGGGTTGTGAGACCCTTCCTCGTTCAGTACCTGGATGTAGCCATATCCCGTCTCAGGATGCGTCGGCTGAATCCCGATGGTCAGCAGGCTTTCTGACTGTTCCGCCGTCTCAATGGCTATGCCGAGGATCCGGTGAAACTCATCCACATCCTGAATGATGTGGTCTGCCGGGATCACCATCATGATGCCCTCCGGATCCAACCGCCTCACGTGCAATGCGGCCAGTCCGATGCAGGGCGCTGTGTTCCTCCCCATCGGTTCAACAAGGATATTTTCCTCGGGCACGAGCGGGAGCTGCTTCATCACCTGGGCTTTCTGCAGCCGATTCGTCACGACGAACATATCCTGCATCGACACATAGTCATCCAGCCGCTTCACCGTATTCTCGAGCATCGTCCCCTTCCCCGTAATCTCCAGCAGATGCTTCGGATACTTCTCGCGACTCCGGGGCCAGAACCGTGTTCCGACGCCTCCGGCCATGATGACCGCATACACTTTTGCCATTGTGAATTCTGCTTTCCTCTCTTCCGTTATTGTGGCTGCAGAAGTGTCCGGGGACTCTCCAGCAGGGCAATGGTCTGGTACAGCGAATCGAAATCCTCCGCCACCGCGGTCTCCAGGACGGTCTGGAGCGTCAGGTTCGCAGTGCCGATCAGGTGCAGGACTCTCGCATCCTGCAGGATCTCATGGTCGAGCACGTGCGTCGCGAAGAACGTCAATGCTTGCGCAAACCGTGCGACATCGCGGGAGTGCTGCGCGGCGGCGATCATCCGCAGCAACGCCGCTTCGCCGATCACCCGCTCCAGCACGGTCTCGGGAAGGCCGGAGAACCTGCCATCCGTGAACGATGCCCGGCGCAATTCCTCAAGGACGGACCCGAACCGGATGAGCGCATCGCGCAGGTCCATCCGCCTCGCGGCGGCATCCGTCTGCCGCGCCGCGTTCTCCTGCTTGCCCGGCACAGGCATTGCCGCGATGAGCTCCGACACCCGGTGTCCCAGCAAGTCCTCATTCGGCGTCGCCCCGATGGCAGCCCGACGCAATTGCTCAACATACCACATCAACTTCAACGCTACGGCATCCCATCCGATGACGCCGTAGAGCCTCCGCAACGCGTTGTCCAGGTCCCGCGCATGCGACAGCCGCACCGCAATCCTCCCGACCATCTCTCCCTCCCCCTGGCGGCCGCCGTCCAACAGCTTCGATTCCATCCTGCGGAGCAGT
>JAGDMJ010000271.1 GCA_017860555.1 Bacteroidota bacterium | reverse complement strand
TTGACCACCCTGTTCCTCAGTACGCCGATCTTTTCGATTTCCAGTTCCACAATATCTCCCGGCTTCATCCACCGGTCCAACTCGAGCCCGCACCCCCCACCCACGGTACCGGAACCGATCAGTTCGCCCGGATGTATCGTGTCGTCGCGGGAGAGAAACTCGATCATCTGCTCGAACTTCCAGAAGATGGAGCCCGTGTTCCCCTCGGACCAGAGCTCTCCGTTGACTCGTGCCGTCATCCGCAAATCGTACGGGTCGCCGATCTCATCCATTGTCACGAGCAGGGGGCCTATGGACGTGCACCAGTCTTTCCCCTTGGCGGGGCCGAGCCTGACCTTCATTTCTTTCCGCTGGATGTCCCGGGCGCTGAAGTCGTCCAAGACCGTGAAGCCCGCGATGTAATTCCTCGCCTGCGCAGGCGCAATGTCCCGTCCCGTCTTCCCGATGACAAAGGCGATCTCCAGTTCATAGTCGAACTTCTCGGTGAACGATGGCCAGAGCACGTCTTCGCCCGGTCCGATGATGTTGAGATGCCCTCCCTTATAGTAGACCGGCATCTGATACCATTCCTCCGGCATCGGCTCGCCGCGTTTTTCAAATCCTTTCTTCACATGCGCTTCGAACGCGTAGAAATCGCGGAAGGAAACCGGACAGGGAAGTGGAGCCCGCAATGTGACATCATCGGGCCGGTACACCAGCGTCTCCTCCCGCAACCCGACCGGAGACTTCCCGGCGGAGAGCTCTTCTTGCACGCTTGCGACCGTCGCGCGCGCGAATCCGGCGGATGTCTCCTCTCCACGGAGATACTCCAACATGTTGTCCGGCACGAGTATGTCCGCCAGAACAGAGGGACGGGCTTCACCTTTGCGGGCCAGGTGCCAGGCACATGCGAAATTCAGATCAATGATCCCCCCGTCAATGACTGCCCCCAATCGTCGGTGTCTTCCCAGCGACGTTTTGACCTCGAAGGTGCAGAGTTTCATGGGATCCAATGAGTGGTTTTTGTTGAGTCGTCCCGACACGTTTTAAGTCGGGACCCATGCAAGCCTTGCATAGATCCTGACTAAGAGCGAGTCAGGATGACAATGCTCTCAACCTACAAATTTCCCCGCCTGGCCTGTTCCCGCTCAATTGCTTCGAAGAGCGCTTTGAAATTTCCTTTGCCGAAGCTTTTGCTTCCTTTTCGCTGGATCACCTCGAAGAAAAGCGTGGGGCGGTCCTGAACCGGTTTTGTGAAGATCTGGAGCATGTATCCTTCGTCGTCTCTGTCCACCAGGATGCCCAGCGCCGCAAGCTGATCGACCGGCTCGTCGATCTTGCCGACCCGCCCCTCGAGCTCCTCGTAATACGAAGAAGGAACGCGGAGGAATGCCACGCCCTGGTCCCGGAGCTTTGTGACGGTGTCGATGATATTGTCTGTGGCACAGGCAATGTGTTGCACGCCGGGGCCCCGGTAGAAATCCAGGTATTCTTCGATCTGTGATTTCTTCCTGCCATGCGCGGGTTCGTTGATCGGGAATTTGATCCGGCCATTCCCGTTGGCCATGACCTTGGACATGAGTGCCGAGTATTCGGTGCTGATGTCCTTGTCGTCGAAGTGCTGGTACAGCTTGAAGCCCATGACATTTTCATAGAACTTGACCCATTGGTTCATCGCCCCCCAACCGACATTGCCCACCATGTGATCGATGTGGAGGAGGCCCACCGGCCGTGCGACGCTGTCGGTGCCCTCTACCGGAGCAAAGCCGGGCATGAAGGTCCCCCGATAGTTGTCGCGCTCCACAAATGTATGAATGGTGTCACCATAGGTGGCGATCGCGGACCTGCGGATCTCTCCCTGCTCGTCACTCAAGGCGGAAGGTTCCATGATCCCTCGCCCTCCGCGCCGTGTGGTCTCACGATATGCGCTCTCCGCGTCGTTGACCCAGAGGGCGATATCATGCACGCCGTCGCCGTGGATGGCCACATGCCGCGCTACAGGATGGTCCGGATGCAACGCGGTGGTGAGAACGAACCGGATCTTCCCCTGGACGAGCACGTACGAGACCCGGTCGCGCTGACCTGTCTCGGGGCCGCTGTAGGCAACCAGAGTCATGCCGAACGCGGATCGGTAATAGTGGGCCGACTGTCTGGCGTTGCCGACGTAGAACTCAACGTAGTCCGTGCCGTTGATGGGGAGAAAATCTACCCCCTCGCCGGAGCGCATCGCTGTTTCAGGAACCTGCATAAAGCACCTGTGCCGGATTTCTACTGTGCTCGAAATTCTTTGTCGATAATCGTGATCTCCCCGGGGTAGGTAATATTCCCGAAGTCCGTCTTGATCGTCGGCTTGGCCCGCAGCGCCACGCGGCTGGTGGACTTATTGGTTCCTCCCAGGGCGAGCGCGAGATTCAGGAGGTTCTGATAGCCGCGGTTCTGGAAAAACTTGTACAGATCGAGGTCCATATGAAGAGGGATGACCACCTGTTGTCCCGTGCCCGGGATGGTGATGGGATTGGCGATGTTCCCTCCGATAGTCACCGCGCTGTCCACGAGGAGCGTCCAGGCGAAGCTGGTCAACGTGGCAGCGGACTTCGTCGTGCCGCCGCTGCCGTCGTTCGGGTTCAGCGCTGCGACATTCACATTGAAGGAGGCTGGGAGGCGTTTCTGCTGGAAGGTCGGAAGCAGCTTGAGGCCGTCCTCCATGGAAAACGACGACTTGCCGGACAGGGGGATGCCGGCGAGGTTGAAATCCGTCACGCTGTCAAGTTTGAACTGACAGCGTTGCAGATTGGTGAGCGCCTTCCCGAACTCCTGGATGGTGGAGCAGGAAAGGGAGGCCAGTGAAAAGGCCATCACAAAAAGGAATGCGATGCCATTGCTGCGCCTCATGGAATGCACCTCTGTTTGGCGACCGATGCCACGCGACGCTCAGGCAACCCTGGGGGCAAGCACCGTTCGCAATGTGTCGACCAGAGAATGATTCTGCTCCTCGGTTCCGATCGTGATCCGCACGCAGTGCGGGAGCCCGAACGCTCTCAGCGGCCGGACGATGATGCCGTGCTTCAACAGGTCGGCATACAGGGCATTCACGGCAGGCTCATTCTCAAGAGGGATCAGGAAGAAGTTCGCTTCTGTGGGGATGACCGTCAGACCAAGGTTGCGAAGTGCGGGGGCGAGATACCGTTTTCCGGCATCGTTCACCGCGAGCGTGCGTTCGAGAAATGCGGCGTCGTTCAGTGCCGCAATCCCGGCCGCCTGGGCGAGCGTGCTCGGCTCAAAAGGCAACTTCACCTTCAGCAGGTTCGAGATCAGCACGTCATGAGCGAACCCGTATCCGATGCGCACTCCGGCCAACCCGTAGGCCTTGGAAAAGGTCCGTAGTGTGATGACATTGTCGTACCGATAATGCATCGAATCCGGATACTCCGGGTTGTCCTTTGCGTATTCGAAATACGCTTCGTCCAGGATGATCAGCACGTGCTCCGGAACCCTCTTCATGAAGAGATCGAATTCCTTCGTCGTGAAGATCGTCCCGGTCGGATTGTTGGGGTTTGCAAGGTAGATGATCTTCGTATGAGCATTGATCTGCCCGGCGATTGCCTCAAGGTCGAACCGATAGTCCCCAAGTGGCACCGTGACCAGCTTTGTCCCTCTTGAACGGGCTAACACGTAGAAGCCTACAAACGTTCCGTCTGAGGTAAGGACCTCGTCGTCATCCAGCAGGAATGCCCGGATGATGTTGGACATGATCCCTTCGGATCCACTTCCTGCGATGACATTCGCGGTCTTCAGATGAAAGCGTTCCGCAAGGACTTCTCTGAGGTTCAGGCCGCCGTTGGGGTAGAGCTGGAGGTCCGCCATGGCCGCACGGATGGCATCCAGAGCTCGAGGTGATGCTCCGAGCGGGTTTTCATTGGAAGCGAGCTTGATGATGCGGGTGAGCCCTGTCTCGCGTTGCAGCTCGGAAATGGGTTTCCCGGCTTTGTACGGCTCAAGATTTTCTATGTACGGGGGTACCAGCCGCATCTGAAAAACGAAAAGACAGGGGTGAAAGACGAGAGAAGATACAAAAGCGAGCATGGAAAAGCAATCCGGGCCCGTCGGCTTGACAATCGCACCCCAATTGTTTACTCTCTTTTATGCAGGCCTTTACGACTCGAGAGTCCCTCCGTGCCGCCTACCCCGCCGCGTGCAAATGCGTGGAATCCTCATCTCATTGTCCTCAAATCGCAAGCTTGCGCAACCAACTCATTTGGCTGAATGTTTTTTCAACGTGGGTGTATTGCCGAATTCTTTCCAAGGGAAATCGTCCATGACACGGCTCCTGGCATTCGCATGCTGTATGTTGATCTTCGTATCCTGGGCCTCAGAGGCCGGAGTTCGCGGTTTGAAGCGTTCGGGACCAGCGGACGGCACCGTTCCCGGCGTGGTGATCGTGAAGTTCAAGCCCGGTGTGACTCCCATGGCGGGCGCGCTCGGGAAGGGGAGTGGCGCACTTGGCGGAATGCTGGCACAACACGGCGTGATGGCCCTGACGCGGACATTCCCGGGGGCTCGCCCGCCGGAGGTGGGTCTGTCTGCCGGCTCACGCATGGACCTCTCGCGGATCTACTATGCCACCGTGAAGAAAGAAAGCGACGTACGGGAGATCGCTGGGCGGCTCAGCCGACTTCCCCAGGTGGAGTACGCCGAGCCGAAGTATTTTCAGCATCTGCGTGAGTCCCCCAATGATGCACTGTTCTCGTCCAATCAGGCTGTATATTTTTCGAGGCTGGAAGCTCTTTCGGGATGGGGTTTTGCCAAAGGAAGCCAGAATGTGACGATTGCGGTGGTTGACGGCGGGACCTATTGGGAGCACGAGGATCTGGTCGGGAATCTCTGGGTCAATGCGGCGGAAGACCTCAACAACAACGGAAGCTTCGAAAAGGGAGCCGCTCCTGTCGGGGACGAAGATGGGGTCGATCAGGATGGCGACGGACGTGTAGACGATGTGGCCGGGTGGAACTTCACGAACAACACCAATGATGCTCGCGGACTTTCTACAACCCCACAGAGCAGGGCGCATGGCACTGCCACAGCGAGTCATTTCGGTGCGGTAACCAACAATACCGTGGGCATGGCGGGTTCAAGCTGGAACTGCCGCATGATGCCCGTGTGTGTCGCTTCGGCAACAGCCGACTCTCGTATCGAGTACGGATACGAGGGCATTCATTACGCCTTCACAC
>JAGDMJ010000270.1 GCA_017860555.1 Bacteroidota bacterium | reverse complement strand
CACCTTCCCCTCCCTGTTGGTCGTGGTCTGGAAGGATTGCCCCGGCGTGTCCGAGAAGCAGTTCAGGTTGAGACAGTCGTTCCAATCGGCGCGGCCAATAAGGGGAAGCAGATGCGGCCCCAGGCGGTCGAGCGTGTACCGCAGGCTCCGTTCCAGGTGCTCGTACAGCGGAGTCTCGCTTCCGGGCTTATTGTCGTACGGCACCGGCTCGTCGAGAATGCTCCAATCCCCCGTTTCCTTCAGGTAGGCCGCCACGCCCAGGATGAGCCAGAGCGGATCATCATTGAAATTGCTGCCGATATCGTTATTCCCTCTCTTGGTGAGGGGTTGGTACTGATGGTAGGCGCCTCCCGTCTCGAATTGCGTGGATGCCAGGTCGAGCACGCGCTCCCGCGCCCTTTCCGGGACCATATGCACAAATCCAAGGAGGTCCTGGTTTGAATCGCGGAAACCCAGCCCTCGCCCGATGCCCGATTCGTAGAAGGACGCTGAGCGGGACATATTAAATGTTGCCATGCACTGATAGGCGTTCCAGATATTCACCATTCGGTTGACATGCCGGTCGGGGGTCCTCGTCTGGTACAACCCGAGCAGTCGGTCCCAGTAGCCGCCCAGCGACTCGAACGCCGCCTGCACTTCCGCCGCCTGCCTGTACCTGGCGATGATGGATTTCACGGCATGTTTGTCGATCGTCTGCGTTCCGGCCGGATCGAATTTCGCCTCCCCGGGATTTTCATGATACCCCAGGACAAAAGTGACCTCCTTTGTTTCGCCCGGCTTCAGGGTCAGCTTGACATGGTGCGAACCGATCGGTGCCCAGCCATGTGCCACTGAGTTGAATGATCGCCCGCGAGCTACCGCTGCCGGCGCCTCCCACCCCGTGTATGGGCCCAGAAAGTCGTCGCGCTGGGTGTCGAACCCCGCTAATCTACCTGAGCAGGCGAAGTAGGCAAAGTGGTTGCGACGCTCACGGTACTCGGTCTTGTGGTAAATGACACCATCATCCACTTCCACCTCGCCCGTGCTGAAGTTGCGCTGAAAATTCGTCGCGTCGTCCTGTGCGTCCCAGAGGCAGAATTCGATGCTTGAGAAAACCGACAACCGCGCCGGGCGCCGGCGCAGATTGGTGATCCTGCAACGCCAGATCTCAAGAGTCTCCCCGAGCGGAACAAAATACAGAGTCTCAACTTTGATGCGGTTACATGTCGATCCGATGATGCTGTATCCCATGCCGTGCCGGCAGCGATAGTCGTGAAGCTCATGGCGGGTCGGTTGCCAGGAAGGAGACCAGAATTCACTGCTGGCGTTGTCGCGGAGATAGATGTATCTCCCTCCCACATCGAAGGGAACATTGTTATAGCGATAGCGGGTCAAACGACGAAGGCGCGCATCGCGATAGAATGAATAGCCCCCTGCGGTATTGGAGATGATCCCGAAGTAGGCCTCACATCCAAGATAATTGATCCAGGGAAGCGGCGTATCCGGACGGGTGATCACGTACTCGCGCTGCTGGTCGTCAAAGGAGCCGTAGGTCATAGGAGTGTCTCACTGTTATTCAGTTTCCCTGCGTGGAGTCCTGCCCAGGCAATCTTACATTGTCAGGATTCCTGTGCTATCTCTACCTCCCTCCACGTTCCATCTCTCTCGAGCCTGACCGTCTTGATCTCGAACGGCCCGAAATCGAGCTTCAACGTCACCACGGGTTTTACGATGCGAACTTCTCCTGCAGTCTTCTCTCCAACAGTCTCCTGGAGCCGCACGATGAGCGCTTGACCATCCCACGATTGCTTGCAGGCAACCAGTCTCAGTGTCCGGGGATTCAGGGTCAGAAGTTCTTCCACGGACAGCGTCTTCTCTCCGACAGGGAAATGCGGCATCACGAAAGGGGGCGCGCTGATCCAATCGGCAAGCCCCGTTACTTCGCCGCGGAGTTCAGACGGGCTGCCAGCCATTAGCAGCAGCCGGACTTCATGTACCCCCTGGTCCTGCACGGTCTGCCGGGGGGCTTGCTCCACGGGAAACGTGCGTTCGTGACAGTAGAGAGAACTGCGAAGCACCGATATCCGAACCTCTCCCTCTTTCACATCGAAACCATATTGCCCGCTGTTCACAATGGCAAGGGCATCCCCGGATGCCGCTCCGCTGACAATCATCCAACGCCCCTGGATATGTTCCTGACCATCAGCCGGCCGGGAGATGGCGCCTCCGGGGACCTCGCAGTACACAGCCGGATTCTCGAAGACCGTCGGGATGGACAGCTTGAGCCGCTTGCGCCATTCGTTCCACTGAATGCGGAGCCGCAGCTCAATGAAAGACAGGCCGGAATACGCGATGGTCCGGAAGTCAATGGTGCTCTTCCCATATTCGAATCTCGCTTCTGCAATCCGGCGGATGGGGCCATGCTCAACAATTCTGAAGGAGCCCGGCACCACGGCAAACGAGCCGAGTACGTTCCGGTAGCTCCACTCTTCCATCCCCCATGAATCCGCCAGGTCTTCCACCACAAGCGGTACCGGAGCGCTTCCGGCTAGGAGTTCTTCTCCATCCCCTGACCGGATGCTCGTCAGCAGACCCGAATCCGGATCCAAGGAGTGAGGCACCAGCGGAGCAGCTTGAACACCCTGCCGGGGCCCTTCATGAACCTCGATGCTGTAATGCGCGGCACCCACCTGCGGCAGGGATGCTCTGAAGCTCATTTTCCGTCTCCACGAATCCACGAGAAGGAGTGATTCAGGAGCTTCCTCCTGAAGGGCAAGCTCCCGCCCATCCAGCGTGAACAGCTTTGCATGCCACAGTCCGTCGAATTTCGGCACATGGTCGATCATGTATTCGAATTCTATCGGAACTTCGGTCAGGGCAGGATTTGCGTTGAGAACCGTGACGGGAATTTGCAGCGGCAGCGGAGATCCTTTGGAGAAGCCGCTCACGCTTCCGAGGCGGAGCCGGCGCGAGGTTTCGGAGGAGCGTCCGTACAGGTCCAGTGCATCAAGTTCGCCCGGTTCAATGGACGAGCCAGGCAGGATATCATGGAAGTCATTGAAAAGATGGTCACGCCAGGCGTCCCGGAGTTCTTCAGACGGGTAGGCTTGACCATGCAGCCACCAGGTAGCCGTACGCAGGCTTTCGGTCTGCACAAGCTGACCAAGGTTCAGTTGCATCCGCCGTTTCAACCGGGACATCGACGTGTAGCATCCGGTGAATATCCGCTGCAGGTCGCCCGTTACCACCGGGGCTTGCGCCACGACGGAACGGATCGCCTCATAGTAGCGCTCGGTGGAACTGTGTACGATCTCGACCCGGTGTTCAGACCCCATGAGTTCCCGGATCTGCTCGAGCTCTTTGCGCGTTGCGCCTCCTCCGTGGTCGCCAAGGCCCCAGAACACCGGAGTGTCACGGTTGAGCCTGAGGGCTAGATCGACACCCTCGCGGATCCGGTCCACAGCCTTGCCGTGAAAAGTATTGTAGGCAGTAAAGGGAATCCGGTACACAGCCACTTCAGACCCGTCGGCGCCCTTCCATCGATAAAGGTCTGACGGAAGGGGCATGTCCTTCTCTCCCGGCCGCATATGGATGTACATTTTGTAACCTGCCCGCACGAGGATTTGCGGGAGCCCTCCGCTGTGTCCGAACGAGTCAAGGTTGTAGGCAACCTTCGGCTTCACCCCAAAATTCTCAAAGAAAAAGAGCCGTCCTTCGGCGATGTGCCGGATGATCGCCTCCGTCCCGGGCATGTTCACATCGGGTTGCAGGTCCCAGCCGCCGGTGATGCACCATCGTCCTTCCGCCACAAGCCGGCGGATCTCCCGGAACAACGCCGGGTCGTACTCCCTGACCCAGCGATAGAGTATCGCTTCGTTGTGGTTGAAAACGAAATCGGGAAATTCTTTCAGCAACCTGGCTGCAATGCCGAAGGTCGTCACCGCCTCGGCCGCTCCCTCCTCCCACCGCCATTGCCAGACCGGATCGAGATGTGCATTGCAGATCAGGTGAACGATCGGTTTCTTCATGATTCTTCGGGAATGAGTACAGGTGTTTTGCTCACCTCGAGATTGTCTTCATCTTTCGATGGGAGATGCTTGTACCAGGTCTTGTACAGAACCGTCGCCGTAACAAGAAGCAGAGCCAGCCACAAACCCATGCTTGACCAGTCCTTCAGGAACATGTACAATGGAACGACACCCAGACAAAACTGGAAGAACGATGCAATGAACGAATTCAGGATGTCAAACATCGGCTCGGGATCATTTGCGGGAACAAGCCCGCGCCGGACCGCCTCGCAGCGCACAGGTCCCCACACGCCGAATGGACGCACCTTCGTATAGAAGCGGACCAGTGTTTCCATGTCGGACGGTTTCGTCACCAGAGTAATGAGCACAGTTGCAACGAACGACGCGCCCATGAGGAAAAGGATCGCCCAGTAGAGCGGCAAGTGGTCCAGGAACACCTTATGAACCACCACGACACCCGTCGACGCAGCCATGCTCCAGAGGAAGGCTTTGGCGTTGAATCGCCACCAATGCCACCGCAATGCTGCCGGCACCATGATCATCGTCAGCATGACATACAGCAGCAACTCCCAGGCTGAGACGATCTGCTCATACATGAAGCTCAGCGCAAATCCGAAGATCATGACGGCCGAGGAAGCGACCATGCCGAGACGGACAAGGGATTGCTCCGGCATGTTCTTCGCAAAGTAGCGCTTCAGGAAGTCGTTCAGGACGACGTTGCTGGTCACGTTGATGATGGCGCTCAGCGTCGACATCAACGCGGCAAGGAGCACGGCCATGAAAAGTCCGGAGATCCCGACCGGCAGGTTGCGCACTACGATTGGCATGATCCGTTCGGCGTCGAAGCTCTGGCTGGTTCCCATGTAATGAACGCCGAAAGCCAGGAACGAACCCGCGATCAGCCATCGCACTGTGTGGCCGAGCGTCCAGGCACCGGCCGCGAGCGAGGCTTCGCGTGTGTTCTTCGTCGTCAAGAAGAACGCAAAGTCCCAGCCGAGGGGACCCGCCAGGAGCTTGAACACGAGCCAGACGAGACTGGCCATGATCAGCGGCCCGAAAGCAAAATACTGATGGTACGTCGCTGGAGCCTGCGTGAGGTAGTCGGGCCAGAGTGTCGTCGTGGGCATGAGCGATCCCCATTCGGGGGCACGCGCCGCAAGAGCAGGGAGCCCGTCGGGCAAATAGAGCGCCGCGATGCTCAAG
>JAGDMJ010000269.1 GCA_017860555.1 Bacteroidota bacterium | reverse complement strand
TGGTGGAATCCACCCAGGCCCGCACCGAAACGGCGCTTTGCTGAGCCTGGAGGCTGAGCGGCAGCAGGCACGCAACCAGGGTCAGAAAAACCACATGTGCGCGTCTGATCACAACCGGCTCTCCCGCAGCTTGAAGAAGTCCACGATCGGTTTGATGTACGGTTTGTCGATCCGGATCGAGATGGCATCGACCTTGCTTCGCAAAAAGAGCTGTTTCCGTTCCGCCCGGCGGTTGCGCCAGTATGCGCGGAACCCCGTCCGCAGCCGTGCATCTCCCGTGTCGATCCAACGGGGCTCACCTGTCTCCGCATCGCGCATCTTCACCAGCCCCACATTGGGAAGCTCCTCTTCGCGCGGATCGAAGACTTCCACGGCGATAATGTCATGCTTCTTGCTGATGATGCGCAGGATCTGATCGTACCCGTCATCGATGAAATCCGAGATGACGAACGCGATACAGCGTTTCTTGTTGACGTGATTGAAGTACTCGAGCGCTTCCTTGATATTGGTACCAGTCCCGTTGGGCTGGAGCGAGATCAGCTCACGGACGATCCTTAAAATATGCGCCCGCCCTTTCTTCGGCGGAACGAATTTCTCGATCCGATCTGTGAACATGATGAGCCCGACCTTGTCGTTGTTCTTGATGGCGGAAAAGGCCAGGACCGCGCAGATCTCGGCAGCAATCTCATTCTTCAGCTGCCGGGCGGTGCCGAAGCTGCCCGATCGGCTGAAGTCCACCACCAGCATTACCGTCAGTTCCCGTTCCTCCTCAAAGACCTTCACAAAGGGGTGGTCAAAGCGGGCTGAGACATTCCAATCGATCGTCCGGATGTCGTCGCCGAACTGGTATTCCCGCACCTCGGAGAATTCCATGCCGCGTCCCTTGAAGACGCTGTGGTACTCGCCCGAGAAGACCTGGTTCACCATCCCCCGGGTCTTGATCTCGATCAAGCGGACCTTTTTGAGGAGCTCTCGCGTATCCATGAGCTCAGGGCACCTCGATCTTGTTCAGCACTTCCTGCACCACATGTTCAGAGGTGACCTCCTCCGCTTCCGCCTCGTAGGTCACCGCGACGCGGTGCCGGAGCACGTCGAGACTGACGGCGCGAACGTCTTCAGGAATCACGTAGCCGCGGCGCTTGATGAAGGCGTAGGCCTTCGCGCCGAGCGCAAGGTTGATGGACGCGCGCGGTGACGCGCCATAGCTGATCAATTGTGCCAGGCTGTTGAGGTTGTACTGCTTGGGAGACCGGGTGGCAAACACAATATCCAGGATGTACTTCTCAATCTTCTCATCCATGTAAATCTCGTGCACGACTGCCCGAGCCCTGACGATATCGTCCGCCGAAACCACCGCCCTGGGCACTGCCATCTGGTCGTTCACATTTGAGCGCATGATCAGCAGTTCTTCCTCCTTGGACGGGTAACCGATCCTGACCTTGAGCATGAACCGGTCCACCTGAGCTTCCGGAAGCGGATAGGTCCCCTCCTGTTCGATAGGGTTTTGCGTTGCAAGGACAAGGAACGGCTCCGGCAGCTTGAACGTCTGCTCCCCGATGGTCACCTGCCGCTCCTGCATGGCTTCCAGCAGCGCGCTTTGTACCTTCGCAGGGGAGCGGTTGATCTCGTCCGCGAGGATGAAGTTCGCAAAGATGGGCCCCTTCCTTGTCTGGAAAGAGCCGTCTTTCTGATTATAGATCATCGTGCCGATCAGGTCGGCCGGGAGCAGGTCTGGCGTGAATTGAATGCGCTGGAACTTTGCCTGGATGGCGGCGGCCAGAGTCTTCACGCTGAGGGTCTTGGCAAGTCCCGGAACGCCTTCGAGAAGGATGTGGCCATTCGAAAGAAGCCCCACAAGCAGGCGTTCCACCATGTATTTCTGCCCGATAATGACCTTTCCGATCTCCATCTGGAGAATGTCGACAAACGCGCTCTCGCGCTGGATTTTCTCGTTGATGGCCTTAATATCGTGTTGCATTCAACCTCCGGGGTGTAGTAATAGCGCAGAAATCGTCGAAAAATCAGAGAATTATAATGTATAAAAGTCGGGAGGGAAAATCAATGAACCTTTTGACCCGTTTCAGGGAGGCGGAGTTTAACAATACAGAAAAAGCACACCAGAAAGGAGATTCTTGCGGTTTTTTTTTGCCCTGATTCTTTTTGTGGCCTTTGTGCCGTTTGTGGCCTAATGCTTCTCTTCCAGAATGACCTCTTTCTTTGAGTTTTCTGTGTTCGTCTTGTCCCAGGGCTCTATCTCAAGTCTTTTATTTGCCCCGGAGTGAGGAACCATTCCAGTGTTGCACACTTTCCGACCCGCAATGAAGAGATAGAGAGTTTGCAGAGTCCTCCCTTCCTGAAGTTCATATCCAGGCTATCGTCTCCGCACACCAGAAACGATGTCAGGCCGCTCAGGTAGGGCTCATGTCCAACGATGAGGATCCGGTCTTCCTCCGCGCATTTCGTCAGGCACTCGCCGATGAAAACCTCAAGGTCCCCATCTGGCTGCAGGTGCTCCGTATAATCGATCGAGGGGCCGGATCGCAGGCCTCGAAGGGCGATTTCCGCCGTTTGCTTTGTCCGAACGAGCGGACTCGAGAAGACACGGTCAAAGGCGAGATCCATTGCCCGCATTCCCTTGGCGATCTTGCGCATCCCTTTCGTGCCTTCCGGGGTAAGCGGGCGGTCCCCGTCGCTGGGATACTCAGAGCTGCCGCGCGGGACGGCCACGCCGTGACGAAGGATGAGCAGTTCCATTTGAACTCCAGGATAAGTATTGCCAGAAAGTGAAAAGTTCGTCCGCATTGCGCATGAACCGCTCTACCAACTCCGCCCGCTGCTGGGTGATGTGCTGATGCACGGGCAAGAGCGATGCAGGCATGGTCCGGAAGCGGCCCGGGGGATTCATGGTGAGTGCCGTGGCAACCGCCTCAAGGTCCTGGATCTCTCCCATGAGCGTTTGATAGACGTTCATGGCTCTGAACTGCTTCTTCCCAAACCCGGGAAGAAGCGCAGCAATCACCTCGACAGTATAGCGGAATTTCTTGAAAGAGACCCGAAGTGCATGTATTGAAGAGGGATCTCCCGGAGTCACATGCTTGCGCAACCCGGTTGCACGCACGAATGTGGCCGCCAACGCCCCAAACAGCGCCGCACGGGATGCCTCTTCTCCCTGCGGCCCCGTCGTCACCAGGGCCAGATTTTCGGCGGCGCGAGCGATCTCCTGCTCCATGGCACGGGTTTTCATCTCTGCGATCAGCACTGCTGCTTCCCGCACCAGTTGCCGCTCCCGGAGGCGCAATGCTGCCATGAATGGCTGGAGCACGGGAAACTGAGATCGCAACGCCTGGAGATGAATCAGCTGAATATGAAGGTCGCGCAGGTCGTTGAATCCCTTCAGCAAGCGCTTGAGCTTCCGGCGGACCTGCGCGGGTGCTCCTTCGGGAAGAACTGCACCTACGGCATCCAGTGTCGCGATCATCCTGCGCGTTGCGACGCGGAGGTCATGGATGGACGGCTCCGTGCACCGGCGGCGGTTTCTTCGGAGCTGGGCAAGGAAATTCTCCCAGCGGCCATCGAGGGCGGCCACCAGCGTCGCACCGATAGTGGGCTCGGGTGGCACGGGTCGGAGTTTTGCCCGGTGCTTCCGGCGGACGCGAGATTTCTTAATGGCTGGCGGCATGGGTCACCGTGATTAGTCTTCAATACTGAGTTTCACGCTGAACACATCCTCGAACATCTGACCCTTTTTCGCCAGCGCCCATTTCTCCAGCAGGAGATCTCCTTCTCCGCGAAGCCGCAGCGTGAGCTTCGGTTTCTTGTAGTCGACGGTGAAGCTTTCCACCTTCGACGCATGTTCGTTGTCCATCGCGTCGGCAAGGCGCAACAGCGCACTGAGTTTTGAGACTACGACGCGCTCTTTGGATGAAAGCTCCCGGTAGCCGTCGTGCTGTGGCTTCGGCATGGATTTGCGATGGTAGCGGGCAACGTTGGCCACGATGGCCAGTTGCGACTGGGTCAATCCGATCAGTGGAGAGACGGAAAGGAGATAGTATGTATGCTTGTGGTGGTCGGTAGAATTGACGAAACTGCCGATATCGTGCAGGAGGGCCGCGACTTCCAGCAGGAGCCGGAATTCCATGCCGAGGTTGTGCAGAAACTTCGTCTCGTCAAACAGCCGTGCCGCATACCGTGTGACGGTGGTGCCATGCTGCTCGTCAAACATGAACTTGCGCCCGAGCTGAATAGCGGAGGCCAGCACCTGGTCCCGGCGGAGCGGCCTCTTCTCCCCAAACAACTCCTGGATCATGTCGATCAGGAGGCCGTCCTTCAGCCCGACGCGCGGGATGGCAACTTCCGATACACCGGCCACCCGGATGATCCTCTGCAGCACGGTAGAAGCCGGGACAATTACATCCGCCCGGTCGGGCCGCAGGCCCAGTTCCTGGATCCGTTGCTCGTAGGTCATTCCCTGCAATTTTCTGAGAATGATGTCCAGTTCGTCGTCTCCAATCTCGCTGTCCCGTTCTTTCTGCAGGAGCGATCTTCTGAGATCGCCCAGCGTTTCGATATTCCCGCCCGTTCCGACACACAGATCAATCTTCCTGGCACCAATTTCTTTTTTGATCTTTTTCTGGGTCGCATCCATATACTCGCGCAGAAGCTGGTTGAACCTGGCTGCCCCCTGTTTCTTCTCCTCGAAGAGATTGAGGAGCCGAACCGCCCCCAGCCGAAAGCTTTCGGTTGCAACGATGCTCTCGTCCTCGGCGAGGGTGATCTCGGTGCTCCCCCCGCCGATATCGATCAGCATGGCAAGCTTGTTCTTCAGACTGAGCTTGTTGGCTACGCCGAGGAAGATCAGCCGGGCTTCCTCCTCCGCACCGATCGCCACGACATCAATGCCGCTTGCGCTGGCAAGGCGGTCGACGAAGATCTCCCTGTTCAGTGCTTCGCGGACTGCGCTGGTCGCCACGGCTTTTGACCAGGTGGCTCCGCGGAGGTCGATCGCGTGGCGGAATTTTTCAAACGCCACAACCGCCTGGTCCGTGGTCTCCTCCGAGATGGTCCCGTTCGTGAAGACATCCTGACCGAGGCGCACAGGCTCGCGCAGGCTTTCGAGCATGGTAATATGCTGCTGGCTGTCCACATCCCCGATGGCAAGTCGGAGCGCATTGGAGCCAACGTCAATGGATGCAAGAATGGGCATAAAGCGTTCTTTCCCGGGACGTATTT
>JAGDMJ010000268.1 GCA_017860555.1 Bacteroidota bacterium | reverse complement strand
CACACCCACGGTCGGCCCCCTCGTCGAAGCATCCGGTGCTGATGTGGACAGCATCTTCCTGTGCGGGTTGCGACAGGGGAGCACGTCGAGCGCTCCTTCTGTCGTTGTCGACGGGATTAGGATTGCCGCAACGTGGGAGAGCGCGCTTCCCATTCAGATCTCTTCCTTCGGGGGAGTATTCGATGACGCAGGCACGGTCACCCTCACCTGGACGACACAGAGCGAGATCGACAATTACGGATTCGAGGTCCAACGATCGGACAACCCGACCGAAGGCTTTGTCGCGGTTTCGCCGCTTATCCCCGGCCACAATACGACAGTGGAGCCACAAACCTACACCTTCGTTGAGCATGCCGTGCCACCGGGACGATGGTTCTACCGCTTAAAAAGCATCTCCCTCGATCAATCAGTCTGTTACAGCGGTATAATCGAGGTATCGAACGTCAGCGGTGTTGGGCAGCAGCGTGGACCCGGAAGGGAATTCGCGTTGCTGCAGAATTATCCGAACCCGTTCAATCCGTCGACCACTATCAAATACACTGTTGCAGGGGGCGGGGATCAGGGATCAGGCGTCAGTGACGTGAAGATCACCGTGTATGATGTTCTCGGGAGGGATGTGGCTGTCCTGGTCAATGAACGAAAACCGGCGGGTACCCATGAGGTCTCCTTTGATGCGGGCGGCCTTTCCAGCGGCGTCTACCTCTACAGGCTCACCGCCGGGCCGTTCACTGCCACCAAACAGATGGTGCTTGCGAAGTAGCATGGACGGGAGGAACACGGAGGGCCACAGAGAAAAGACACACGGAGGCAAGTCGAGCCACTGTGGCCCTGCCGGCCCGCCTGAGTGAGATGGGCAGGCCCTGGGTCGACCCATACGAGGAATTGATCTATCAACTAAGCGAGGAAATCAAATCATGATCTCTTGGCGGAGCGGTTGTGTATTTGAAGATCGTGCTTGTGCTTGAAGGTCGAGCCCCGCATCGAGGAGCATTGTGGAGCGGGGCTCCGAAATGTTTGTTGAATCCGGTGGTCTACAGCAGAATACTGATGCCGAATTGCGCACTGTGGATCCTTGTGTCAACTTTCTGGGTCCACGAAAAGCTGCCAAACCCGTAGTTGGAGGTGTGCTCTCCTTCACCGGTGTACTTTTGAAATCTGTATTCAATCCGCAAGGCGATATCTTCCGTCAGGAAAACCTTCACTCCGGTGCCGGCGTTCACGACGCCGACCGTGAAGTCATAGTTCGTCAGGGGTACATTGAAGAATGGCACCGTGTTGGCAACGCCATACCCTACGAGCAGAAATGGCACAGCCGTCCCGACAGAAAGGAAATTGTAGGAGAGGAGGCCATTTAAGACGTAGACCGGGTCCCTTTCTGATGCAAACATAAGCAGCACCTCGGGCTCAAACTCCAATCCGTCGACGATGAACACGCCAAAACGGGGACTGACGAGGAAGGCCCCCGAACCGTCCGACCCTTCCCCGAAAGAAAAGTACTGATAGCTTCCTGACAGGCTCAACTCAAAACTCTTCCCCTCCCGGGGTTGAGCCGCTAATGATGCCGCGACAAGGGTCATCATCATTGCCACACCAAATGTTTTCATCGCTGTCCCTTTCCCTTATGTTGGGTAACGTTCCGTGAGATCAAACCTTGACGAAACGATAGCGATCCGGCATCTCGGAATTGTCAATCAGAGGTAAATCTTCTGTCACAGAATTGTGGATCCAGCCATGAGGCTGATGGCCGCGGATAAGGCCGGCTAGAGGGAGGGACGAAGGCGGCTGTCAAACTAATCGGGCCCATCATTTCTGGAGGATTCCGGCGGCTGGCAGAGGCTTGCGGCCCGGCCGGGTTTCTCTTGCTCCATTCGCCTTGAAACCCATCTCCCGATTCATTATCTTGCCATGTGCATCAAAGAGCTTCCTTTCTCTGCTCCTAATGCTCCATCAGCTGAAGCGGCAGGTCACCGCGCTCTTTTTTCTTCCAGGAAACCTCACATGAATCGCGAAGTTGCCATCGGCATAGACATCGGTGGGACCAATACGGCGTTCGGACTGGTTGACAGAGAGGGGAATTGCCTCGTGGACGGCAGCATTCCCACCGCGGGCTATGCCGAGCCAGCGGCATACGTGGCCGCCGTCTGTACGCAGCTCAAGGATATCCTTCTGAAGCACCCGGACATTACGCTGCGCGGCATCGGCATTGGCGCGCCGAACGGGAATTACTACAATGGGACAATCGAGTTCGCTCCAAACCTCCGATGGCAAGGGGTGATCCCCATTGCGGAGTTGTTTCAGAAGCATTTCCCGCATCTCGTCAAGGTGACGAACGACGCCAACGCTGCCGCCATCGGCGAAATGGTGTACGGGGGTGCGAAAGGGATGCGGGATTTCATCGTGATCACGCTGGGCACAGGCCTGGGGAGCGGCATAGTCGCCAACGGAGGGTTGATTTACGGTTATGATGGTTTTGCGGGAGAACTCGGCCATACGATCGTGGATCCCAACGGACGCCAGTGTGGCTGCGGAAGGAGGGGCTGCCTCGAGACCTACGCCTCCGCTCCCGGCATCAAACGGACGGTCTTCGCACTTCTGGCAGACTCCAGCGCCGAGAGCAAGATGCGTTCGATCAGCTTCGACGACCTCACCGCCGCCCAGATATCGCAGTTTGCGAGAGAAGGAGATGTGATCGCGCGCGAGGCGTTCGAATACACCGGCAGGGTGCTCGGGGTCAAGCTGGCAGATGCAATCGCGCATACCAGTCCCGAAGCGATCTTCCTCTTTGGCGGCCTGGCGAATGCGGGAGAGCTCATCTTTGAGCCCACCCGCCGCTCCATGGAAGAACACGTTCTGAAGATCTATCAGAACAAGGTGAAGCTGCTTCCTTCCGGCTTGAGAGACAAGAATGTGGCAGTCCTTGGCGCAAGCGCCTTGCTCTGGAATGAACTTGACGGGAAGGACTGACAAGAGCGTGTTCCAATACCTGGATCCATTTTTCTCTATTCACTAAACCGGTGCGTTAATATCATGGCGATGACACCTTCAATCCACCAGCCTGTAGCGCTGGAGACAAAGCAGCAGAGCTACGCGATGGCGATGGCTGTCGTTACGATGCTCTTCTTCATGTGGGGCTTCCTCACCTGCTTGAATGACATCCTGGTGCCGCACTTCAAGATCATTTTTGATCTTAATTACACCCAGGTGATGCTGATCCAGTTCACTTTCTTTGCCGCGTATTTCATTATGTCCATTCCATCCGGCAAGATCGTTGCACGGATCGGCTACAAGAAAGGAATTGTCGTCGGCCTCATTACGGCGGGTATTGGGGCGCTGTTATTCTATCCTGCCGCGGGCATTCCCTCGTATCCCCTGTTCCTGACGGCGCTCTTTGTCCTCGCTGCCGGGATCACCATGCTGCAGGTGACCGCGAATCCCTATGTTGCCGTTCTCGGTCGGCCACAGACCGCCTCCAGTCGCCTCAATCTTACCCAGGGCTTCAACTCGCTCGGGCATACGCTTGGTCCGGTGTTCGGAGGGATTTTCATTCTCGCAGGCGCTTCCCTGACGCAGGAACAAGTTCGTCTTCTTCCCAACGACCAGCAGATCATGTACCGTTTGCAGGAAGCGGGATATGTTCAGGGACCCTACCTTTTTCTGGCCGCGACGCTCTTCGTGTTGGCGGTGGTGATGGCACTCTTCAAGTTGCCGGTGATCGCGACTGTGGAGGATCACCACGCAAAAAGCGGCCGGCTCCGCGATGCGCTCAAACACAGGCATCTTGTACTGGGAGCGATTGGTATTTTCCTGTATGTGGGCGCCGAAGTCTCGATCGGAAGTTTCCTTGTGAACTTCTTCGGTGAGAAGGATATTGCGGCATTGTCTCCGCAAAAGGCTGCCGACTATGTGTCCTTCTATTGGGGGGCGGCAATGGTGGGCCGCTTTGTCGGTTCGGCGCTGTTGCAGAGACTCGATCCACGGAAGATGCTTGCCGTCGTGGCCTCCATCGCGTCACTCCTGGTCCTGGTCACGATCCTCTCCACAGGACACGTCGCGATGTGGACGATCATCTCCGTGGGACTGTTCAACTCCGTGATGTTCCCGATCATCTTTACGCTCGGGGTTGACGGCCTCGGGAAACTCACCTCGCAAGGCTCAAGCCTGCTTGTTATGGCCATCGTCGGAGGGGCCATCATCCCGGTCATTCAAGGAGCTTTTGCCGATGCCATCGGCATTCATACAGCGTTCATCATCCCGGCTCTCTGCTACCTGTACGTCGTCTTCTATGGATTGAAGGGATCGAAACATTCGCTGGTGCAGGAAGCGTCTTCCGTTCCGGTGGAGGCTTAACCAATGATGACCCGCCGGGATGCACTGAAGACAACAGGTATCGTGGCGGCAGGGCTGATGACAGGTCTCAGGGGGACGTACGGAGCCGGGAAGGATTTTCCCTCCATGCGTCCCCCGCTTGATAAACGAGGCTTCATCAGCGATGCGGTCGAGGCCACCATCGATCGTGTTGCCAAGTCCATTGCCGATGACGAGATCGCGTGGATGTTCCGGAACTGCTATCCGAACACCCTCGACACAACCGTTACCTACTCAATACGGGACGGAAAGCCCGACACCTTCGTGATCACAGGCGACATTCCCGCCATGTGGTTGCGCGATTCCACGGCACAGGTCTGGCCGTATCTTCCTCTGGCAAAAGACGACCGGAAACTTCAGACGATGCTCGCCGGTGTGATCCACCGGCAGGCCCGGTGTATCTTGCTGGACCCTTATGCAAACGCATTCAATGAAGGACCCACGGGAAGCGGATGGCAAACGGATCTCACGGATATGAAGCCAGGCTTGCATGAGCGGAAGTGGGAGATTGATTCACTCTGCTATCCCGTTCGCCTGTCGTACGGGTACTGGAAAACGACCGGCGACGCGTCGGTATTCGACACCCGGTGGCGCGATGCCATGGCGCTGGTGGTGAAGACATTCCGAGAGCAACAACGGATCAAGGACCGCGGCCCGTATCACTTCCAGCGTCGGACCGAGGAATGGTACGATACACTTCCCTTCAAAGGTTACGGAAATCCCACGCGTCCCGTCGGATTGATCCACTCCGGTTTCAGGCCTTCCGATGATGCTTGCATCTATCCATTCCTGGTTCCGTCGAATCTCTTCGCCGTGACGGTCCTCAGGCAACTGACAGAAATACTGGTGGCGGAGCCAAACCTTCGTGCGCTG
>JAGDMJ010000267.1 GCA_017860555.1 Bacteroidota bacterium | reverse complement strand
CTTGTGGACCTAACCGGAGGAATCGAGTACGTCAAGTTCACGGACAAAGATATTACGGTGGGTACAATCACAGAGTCTGGCACCGGGTCAGCCTTCGGAATACTTGTGGGAGGCCGGATGAGCGTCCTTGCCGTCGGGTATTTCGGCGCCGAGACGGGCACCTATTCATTCACAAAAAAAGTCGCGGGAACCGAGAACAGCTACACCAAAGGCTTCTTCGCACCGATGATAGGCGTCAACTTCATGATGTTCGATCTTGCGGCGCGGTACGTTTCGGCCGGCGAGGATAGCTTCTGGGGTCTTCGTGGCTTGATATGGCTCTAAGCGAACATCAGAAATCAGAACTCAGACGTCAGAATTCGCATTGGCTGCACCAAACCGCCCTCATACATGTAGCTCATCGACCCCGATGAGCACCGGAACACTTTACCAGGCAAATCCACATTGCGTAGTCCTTCCACCAACGGAGCAAGTTGAAAAGTACCAGAATGGCAGGACCGGACCCCATTGAAAGAGTCGCGGAACCCGCGGGCGAACTTCGGTTTGAGATGCTTCTTACCGAAATCTCAGCCAGATTTCTCTCGTTGTCTCCGCAGGATATCGATGCAGAAATTGACACCGCACTCGGCAAGATCCGCACGTTTTTCGACACAGACATGTGTGGAATTTTCCGCGTCAACCCGGCGACAAGAGAAGTGTATCTGTCGCACGTCCAGACGTCTGCGAATATTCCGGTGGTCCCGCCCAAGATGGATTATGGTCCGACAAACCCGTGGAGAGTTGCCAGAATCATCCGGGGGGAAATTGTCCTCGTCAACTCGCTGGATGAGCTTCCAGAGGAAGCAGCGCTCGACCGCCAGCTGAGCGAATCGCTGAAGGTCCAATCCTACCTTCTCATACCTGTGCAGGTCGATGGAATAACCCGCAACACGCTCCATCTAGCCTGGACACGGCCGGGTCCACCATGGCTGGCCCAGTACATCCCGCGGTTGCGGGTCTTCGCCGAATTTCTGGTCACGGCGCTGGAGCGGAACAAGGCAGTTATCGCGCGGCGGCAGGCGGAGGTTCGTCTGGATCTTGCCGCGGAATTGGCTGGAGCGGGTTTATGGGATCTCGATTTGGGATCTCACATAATCTGGGCCACGGATAGAGCGAGGGAACTTTACGGGGTTGACCCGGACCAGCCGATCCCCCTGGAAAAAATATTCAGTATTGTTCATCCCGATGACCTGGCTCGGTTGAAAGAAGAGATAAACGCCGCATCGTCGGCTGGGCACTCTCTCCGTACGGAGTATCGTATTGTCCTTCCCGACGGCGAGATCCGATGGTTAGCCGTCCAGGGAGCCCGCTCGCCTGAATCTTTTGGCGGAGGGAATCATTTGCTCGGCGTTTCCATTGATGTGACAGAACGGAAGAACGCCGAGGAGAATGCCAGGCGTTCACTTGAAGAGATCAAGCGACTGAAGGATTTGCTGGAAGACGAGGCCCGCTATCTTCGCAAGGAGGTCAATCTTTCACGGCCGCATGTGGAAATCATCGGCAAAAGCAGTGCCATCGGCACAGTACTGAAAAAGATTGAGCAGGTTGCGCGGACCGACGCTACCGTCCTGATTACCGGCGAAACGGGGACGGGGAAAGAACTGGTGGCACGGGCGATCCATGGCATGAGCGGACGGAAGGATAGATTGATGGTGAAAGTCGATTGTGCTTCCCTGCCTTCCACTCTGATCGAGAGCGAATTGTTCGGGCGCGAGCGTGGGGCCTACACCGGGGCCCTGACCCGGCAGATCGGCCGTTTCCAATTGGCCGACAATGGGACGATCTTCCTCGATGAGATCGGAGAGTTGGCCAGGGAGACGCAGTCGAAACTTCTTGGAGTACTCCAGGAGGGCTGCTTTGAAGTCCTGGGCAGCCCGAGAACCGTGAAAGTGAATGTACGCGTGCTGGCGGCCACGAACCGGAACCTGGCCAAAGAAGTGAGAGAGGGACGCTTTCGCGAGGATCTGTATTACCGTCTGAATGTCTTCCCGATCGAAGTGCCCCCGCTGCGAAACCGGAAGGAAGATATTCCGATGCTTGTCTGGAGTTTCGTGGAGCGGTTCTCCAGGGAGATGAGAAAGGAGATACGGCGCATTCCGAAGGAAACGATGGAGGCCCTTGTGCATTATCACTGGCCGGGAAACGTGCGAGAGCTGAAGAATCTCATTGAACAGGCCTTTATTATCAGTCAGGGAGATCTATTGACCGTCAGATTGCCCGAACCGGGAGACCCGGGCGTGGTTCCCGCACGTACGCTCGAGGGGGTTGAAAGAAGCCACATTCTCTCTGTGTTGAATCAGACCTCCTGGCGGATCAAAGGGGATGAAGGGGCTGCGGCATGGCTTGGAATGAATCCCTCGAGTCTCTATTCAAAAATGAAGAAATTGGGGATCCCTACGAAACGCAAGAAGACCATATAGCGTCCTAAGGCGATATTCCACCTTTCTCCTGCCCTGCCGTCTGCGTGACGACTCACAGTCATTCCTTGTAAGCCACTGTTACTCCGTAACTTCCAGATGACTCAACGCCCTCGCCGATTTATGGTACACGAAGTGCCTCTTGTTTGATCATGTTCATCAACCTTGTGCGCATCTTTCCGAGCGCTTCCGATCAGGAGGCAGTGCGGGGGTTTCTCACGGGACTCCTGGAGCCGACGCGTGTCCAACGGGGGTGCCTGAGCTGCACCCTGGCGATCGAATCTGATCCTGATGCCTTTCTGTATATGGAATGCTGGGAATCGAAGGCGGACCTTTTGCGGCATCTGCGATCCGATGAATACGCAAAGATCCTGGCCATGATGGAACTATCAACCAGAAAACCTGATGTGTCCGTCTACGATGTCGCGAATGAACAGGGTCTGGAGCTCATTGAGAAAGTCCGCATGGCAGACCCGGATTCTGAGCAGGGGAGTGCATGAGCAATCGTATTTGATGAGATTTCATAACGACTCGGGATGGATCAGGGGTCAGAAGATCGTGATCAGTATCAGTCACTCAACCTGAAATCTCGACGCGGCTATATCACCGCTCTTTTCTGTTGCAGAGGTGGACACGCGGGCTTTTGTCATGGTGACGCTCGCGTTGCGCACAATGAGACTCTTTGCGTTGCTGGCGGTGAAATGATTCGGCCGTCCCCCCCAGCCCGGAACCTCTGTTCCTGAGAGCCCTCCGGTAACAACTACACATCCAGGGTAGTTGCCAAGAAATGGCCGTTACGTTAACCCGCGGTTGCTGGCCGGGCGGGTGAAGATTCGGAGGCAACACATGAAAGACACGGAACTGAAACTGAACGACATCCTTGCGCTGGACCGCACCCGATTGGCTGCTGAACGCAACCTGATGGCCTGGCTTCGAACAGCGCTCTCGATGATCTCCTTTGGGTTTACCATCTACAAGTTTCTCCAGATGTTTCAGGCGCAAAGCCAGGTGCCGGCATTGTACCCGGATGCGCCGCGAAACTTCGGTCTTGCGCTCATCGGGATCGGAACTTTCGCGCTCCTGGTTGCCTGTGTTCAGCACTGGAGATATGTAAAGAAGCTGAGAGCCGATCAGCCGTACAATCCGTGGGACCTGACGATTGTCGTGGCTATCCTGATCGGGCTTTTTGGCCTGCTCGTGTTCGTCAGCATGTTATTCCGTTCCGGTCCACTGGGATAGATCTTGCGATGATTCAATGAGTTCACATCGACGTGAGGCTCTCCATGCAAGTTGAAAACGACAAACCGCCGTGTGGCTGTGTTATCGGAGATTTGTGTGTAATCGGAGATCAACCAAAAAGAAAGGAATCACCTATGGGTACAATGACGATCAAAGGAAAGACGATGCGTTCGGTTGATGTGGATTGGAAAGAGTTCTACTACACCAACTGCCCGCTCGTGTCCGCAAGCAATGTCGACCAGGAAATCGGCTGGGTAAAGGAGGAATTCAAGAAGATCGGCATCACATACAGGTACCTTCGCTCCACCCGCGAGAACGACTGGTACCCGCACTATGTCCACAACCTCGACAATCTGATGCGTTTTGGTGGCTGCTTCCCGGCCATCCACGTTCAGGCCGACATCCGCCGCACGCGGCTCATCGGGACGACGCATGTCTACGAGGGGGGCTGCATGCTCGTGCGCAGCCGCGACCAGATCTACCGGATGAAGGACCTCAAGGGGAAGAAGATCGGTCTCTCGAAAAGCGGCAACGTCATCAAGAACGACTGGTGGCGCGTTCAGGAAGAGCAGGGGATTGAGCTGATGCTCATGCTCAATGACATGACCCGTGACGACGTAGAGATCGTCGAATTCCCTTACCCGGACGACTGGTACGATAAACCGGAGATGCTGACCCCGATGGAGAACCCTTCGGAGCTCTGGCTCAAGCGTGACCACAAGCATGATCTGGCTTTCCGCCCGCTTGAGACGGCGCTGCTCAAGGGTCTCGTGGATGCCATCTATACTCAGACCGGTCCCTTCCAGCACATCCAGGAGCAAACCGGGCAGATCAAGGCCATTGAGAATCTGGCCCGCTACCCGGACTGGACTTTGCAGGGGGCCAACGTTCCGGCTACGCTCACGGTCACCGACGTGGCGTGCAAAGAGCACCCCGAATTGGTCGTGACACTCCTGAAGGGCCTCATAAAGGTGGGCCGCTGGGCCAATGAGCACAAGCACGCGGCGGCGGCGATCCTCGACAAGCAGACGTACTACCTGGATGTCGAGGATACGTACCGGAACATCAAGGACCTCGACATGGTGCCAGTCCTGTCGCCATACAACCTGCAGGCCCTCCAGACCAACAAGGACTTCATGCTGAGCCACGGATATATTGAGAACGACTTTGATGTGTTCGAATGGGCCGCGCCCGAATTCCTGGAGAAAGCCGCCGCGGAGCTGCTCGACGAAGAGTGGAAAAAGCGTACCAGGGCGAAGCTTCCAAAGGCAACTGAGCTGAATGAGGCGATGACACTGCGGCTCGGCTAAGCGGGAGAGTTCTCGTCAGAAGAAAGTCGGACGCTGGATGACGATGAAAGGACGGGGTCCCCGCTTCGCCGGTTGCAGCGGGGACCCCTCGAATTTTGTCTGGTGCCCAACCTGTTTGTGCAACCCCTGATGAGGTAGCATGAGTGTTTGTGCCCGGGAACCTTGCTATAAATATGGAATCCCTGGGGAGATTCCACTGCTGTCGCCCCATGGAGCGTCTCCATCTAGCAAGCAGCTCCTCGCTCCTATCTAAAAG
>JAGDMJ010000266.1 GCA_017860555.1 Bacteroidota bacterium | reverse complement strand
TCCCGCGCATGCGACAGCCGCACCGCAATCCTCCCGACCATCTCTCCCTCCCCCTGGCGGCCGCCGTCCAACAGCTTCGATTCCATCCTGCGGAGCAGTGTGTTGATGTGCATCTCTTCGGGCAACATGCCATTCAGAAACCGAAGAGCCTTGTCATTGCTGGCAAGGCCCAGAGTGTCAGGCACCTCTTCCTGCGACGCGTATTCTGTTCATCGCTCTGTAAAAGGCCGCCTGAGCCCGCTCCACATCGATATCCTTCGAGCGATTGTGAAGTCTCTGTACGGCACGGTCTTTCGCAGCGTTGGCGCGGGCCACATCAATCTCCTGCGCCGCCTCGATAGTGTCAACGAGGACCGCCACATGATTGTTTCGTACTTCCACGAAACCTCCGCTGACGGCAAACTCCGAATCCTTCCCATCAACGGCCTTGACCGTGATTCGCCCGATCCCAAGCTGCGCCAGAAGCGGGGCGTGATTGTAAAGAACCTGAAACATTCCCTCGACGCCGGGCGCCGTGAGACTTGTTGCTTCACCCCTGAAGACAACCTTCTCTGGCGCGATGATATCCAGCGAGAAAGCCTTCTCGTACATGGCGGGACCTCGGCCTTAGGCTACCTGAAGCATCTTTGCCTTCTCTACCGCTTCCTCGATCGTCCCCACCATGTGGAAGGCGTTCTCCGGCAAATGGTCGTACTCCCCGTTGATGATTGCCTTGAAGCTCCTGATCGTGTCCTCCAGCTTCACGTACCGACCGGGCGTTCCGATGAACTGCTCTGCGACGTGGAATGGCTGCGAGAGAAACTTCTGGATCCTGCGCGCCCGCGCAACGGTCTGCTTGTCCTCGTCCGAGAGTTCATCCATCCCCATGATGCTGATGATGTCCTGCAAGTCCTTGTATGCCTGGAGAATCTCCTTCACTTTCCTGGCAATGCTGTAATGCTCCTCCCCTACGACGCCTGGCTCAAGGATCCGCGACGTGGAGTCGAGAGGATCCACGGCGGGATAGATGCCCAGCTCCGCGATCTGTCGGCTCAAGACGGTCGTCGCATCGAGGTGCGCGAACGTCGTCGCGGGCGCCGGGTCGGTAAGGTCATCGGCGGGGACGTAGATGGCCTGAACAGACGTGATCGATCCTTTCTTCGTGGAGGTGATCCGCTCCTGCAGTTCCCCCATTTCGCTTCCGAGCGTGGGCTGATATCCGACGGCCGAAGGCATGCGTCCCAACAGCGCCGAGACCTCGGACCCCGCCTGCACGAACCGGAAGATATTGTCGATGAAGAGCAGCACGTCTTTTCCTTCCTCGTCGCGAAAGTACTCTGCCATCGTCAACGCCGTTAGTCCCACCCGCTGGCGGGCTCCCGGAGGCTCATTCATCTGGCCGAACACGAGGGCCGTTTTGCTGAGAACGCCCGATTCTTTCATGTCAAGCCAGAGATCGTTCCCCTCACGGGTTCTTTCCCCGACGCCTCCAAAAACTGAAATACCGCCATGCTGCTTCGCGATGTTATGGATCAACTCCATGATGATCACAGTCTTCCCCACTCCCGCACCGCCAAACAGCCCCGTCTTCCCACCTTTGGAGTAGGGCTCCAGAAGGTCGATGACCTTGATGCCGGTCTCGAAGAGTTCCTTCTTCGTCGAAAGAGTCTCAAACGCCGGAGCGGATCGATGAATGGGATACCGCAGTTCGGACTTGATCTCACCCAGCCCGTCAATTCCCTTCCCCACCACATTGATGAGCCGCCCCAGTGTCGCGGGACCCACGGGAACCGTGATCGGCGCCCCTGTGCTGAAGGCCTTCATTCCACGGGAAAGCCCATCCGTCGAGTCCATGGCCACGGTGCGGACTCGATTGTCACCGAGGTGCTGCTGCACTTCGACGATCAGATCCTCGGTCGTACCCTGCGCGTCCTTAAAGGGGACTTTAACTGCAGAGAGAATGGGGGGGAGTGATCCACCCGAGAAGTCAATGTCAATGACCGGACCGATGATCTGGACAATAGTGCCTTCGTTCATGGGCGCCCTCAAGTTTGGCATTGAATGTACGCATAAACATCGGAAAAATCAAGGAAGCCTTTAGCGGATTGCCACAAATTGTACAAAAGGCACGAAGTTACCGAGTGAAGGAATTCCGGTGAGAGGAAAGCTGGGGTGTCACACTTCTCTGTGTGCGAGGATCGACTTGACGATCAGTGCTCCGTGCGCCCGCCCGTTCTCTACGAAGAGCTGGTTGTTGTCCTTCCCAGCAACCGTGGATCCGGCAAGGTACAGTCCCGGGACGTTTGATTCGAGTGTCTTCGGATCATGAGCCGGCACGAGCGTCTCGGGATCCACTCGAACTCCAAGATTCTTGAGACGTTCCGTGTCCGGCAGGAACCCGGTCAGGATGAACGTGAAATCGTTCGGGACTTCGCGGACTCCCCCGGGGGTCTTGACCAGGAGAGTGTCGGTCCGTACTTCACACACGGTGGAATTGAACAGCGCCGTGATCTCACCGGCTTTGATCCTGTTCTGAATGTCGGGCACAACCCAGTACTTCACCCGATCGCCGACCTTTTCCCGGCGGTGGATGAGGGTCACGTGCGCCCCATGGCGGAACAGATCCAGCGCGGCCTCTACCGCCGAGTTGCTGCCGCCGATAACTGCCACATTGAGATCGAAATACGGAAAGGCTTCTGTATAGTAATGCAGGACCTTGGGGAGATTCTCGCCAGGGACATTGATCCGGTTGGGGCGATCGAAGTACCCGGTAGCGACAACGACATTCATTCCGGCGTACGTCCGTCCCCCCTTCGTGTTGATCTTGAAGTGGTCATCCATCTTCGATACCGATGCCACGGCATCGTAGTAGCGGATGTTCAACTTGAAATGGCGCGCCACCTTCGCATAATAGTTCAACGTGTCGACTCGCGTCGGGCGCACAGTCGATACGACGAACGGTATCCCGCCGATCTCCAGCATTTCCGGAGTCGAAAACCAGACCAGGTTCACCGGAAAGCGCCGTATCGCATCCGTCAGGCTTCCCTTTTCGAGAACGATGGTCGTGAGGCCAGCCTTTGTTGCCTCGATCGCACAGGCCAGCCCCGAAGGGCCGGAACCAATAATGATGACGTCGTACATGCCGTTCTTTCCGATTGTCTACTTATTTCAACAGCAAATCGAACAACCGAATTCCCGGCCGGGTTGACTCAGCTACAGAGTAACACAGATACTCAACAAAGATACACACACCTATAAGAAAAAAAGGGCCTGGTTTCCGCGGCCGAACTTCAATTCTTGTCCACGTTCACGCAGAGGTGACTATTGAGGTACTCCACCGCCTCGTGCGGATTGGGTGAGGTGAAATCGGCTCCGATGCGCGTGCAGAACTCCTTCGTGATGGGTGCGCCTCCGACCAGAATTGCCACCTCCGGGTAGGCTTCCCTGATGGCACGCACGCTCTTTTCCATGGTGGGCATGGTGACCGTGAGCAACGCGGAAAGCCCAACGACGCAGCCCGGGTGTGCGGCAATCGCGCCCAGGAATTTACTTGTGGGCACGTCGACTCCGAGATCGATCACCTCGTACCCTCCTCCCGTGATCACCATGGACACGAGGTTCTTGCCGATGTCATGGAGATCGCCGGCAACGCTTCCGATGACAAATGTGCCCTTGCGCTTCACCTCGCCGGACTGCAGAAAGGGCTTCAGGTGTTTCAGCACGGCATTCATCGCTGCGGCGGAGACCACCAGATTCGTCACGGCCGCCCTGTTCTCGCTGAACTCCTTTCCCACTTTGTCCATGCCCAGCATGCATCCCTCCAGAAGGGCACTCGGCCGAAGGCCGGTTCTCAGCGCTTCGGCGGCGATCTCGTCCGCTCCATCCTCCCCTTTCATGTCAGGTGGATACGGCGCCGCCCTGTAGACTTTTCCGCGCGCGATGCACATGGCTATCCGATCAACATACTCTTGCATGGTGTCTCTCCTTAATCTGATACCAGTAGGCCTGATTGCTTAATGATGATTGGTGTGACGCTCTCCCAGAGGGACGGCATGATGTGAACCCCTCGGACCCCCACGATATTCCTGAGTTTCTGAACCATCTCCACCGCAAGCGCGATCCCTTCCTCCTGCGCATCGCGGGCGTTGCTCATCCTGCTGATCAATCCCGCATCAATCCTCACACCGGGAACGTTCTTTTTCATCCAGAGCAATGTCTTTACCGATCGCACCGGCATCACCCCGGGGAGAATGGCGGCTTTCTTATGCAGGCCCATGTTGACTACCTGCTCCATCCAGCGGGCAAAACGTTCGAGGTCAAAAACCGGCTGGGTCTGAATGAAGCGCGCCCCCGCCGCGATTTTCTTGTAAAGGCGGATCAACCGCATTTCGAACGGCTCCGCGAACGGGTTCGCCGCTGCACCGATCAGGAACTCGGGCGGACTGGCGATTTCGGTACCCGAAAGGAGATGCCCTCCGTTCATGGTCGCGACAGTTGAGATCAGTTGGACGGAATCCAGATCGAATACCCCCCGGGCTTCGGGCTGGTCTCCGATCGACTGATGGTCGCCGGTCAGACACAGCACATTCCGTATGCCCAGGGCAGCGGCGCCCAGGAGATCGCTCTGGATCGCCAGCCTGTTGCGATCCCGGCATGTCATCTGCATGATCGGTTCCATCCCCTCATCCAGGAGGATCTTGGCTGCAGCGATGCTCGAGAGCCGGGCAACCGCCGTCTGATTGTCGGTGATGTTCACCGCGTCGACGATCCCCCTCAAAACGCCCGCTCTCTCCCGGATGACGTCACCATCGCAGCTTTGCGGCGGGCCGATCTCAGCGCACACGAGGAAGCGATCCGATTCAATCTTTTCCCGCAGAGACATCCGCAAGAATATCCTTTATCCGTTGAGTGTCATTGCGAACACGGAGGCTGGGGCCTCTCGTGCGCCTCCGGACCACGTTCAACCAGGAAGATGTGCCTTCGAGACGCCAATCGTGCGTGCCGTTCGTCCTGTAGAGCAGGCTGAGGCGGTGCAGCCGTTTTGACCGGAGGTAGATCCTGTACCAGACGCACTTCCGGTCGGGAAAGACCTCACATGATCCATCCTCGCCCGTCCCGCCGCAGGGTCCGTTGCGCAGCCGCTTGGGACAATTCTGTGAACAGATGAATGCCGTCGATGACAGGATGCACTCGCCACAATGCTGACAGCGAAAGATCGGCACTTTGACGAGGTCCTCCAGGAAGCGCAAGAGACGTGAGAGTCTTCGCTCCCCCGCTCCCATCTGGCGGCGCACGG
>JAGDMJ010000265.1 GCA_017860555.1 Bacteroidota bacterium | reverse complement strand
GATGGATTGACCGGGTCCTGGGTTTCCCTGTCGAACCAGTATGTGGTCTTCCGGGACCGCGACAACCTGGTGGTCCGCAAGTCCGAGCCTCTGGCCGATTTCAAATTCGTGGTGCAGCCCAACCACCGGTACGAGTTCAGCAAGTTCTGTTTCTCGTCGCAGATGCTCGACGACAATAAGGTCCGGCTGAACGGAGGGCCGAAGTCGGAGTTCGTAGACGCGGACCGCATCGCCGGCACCGAGCTGGTGTTGCGAACCTGGAGCGAAGGAGATACGTTCGTTCCCCTGGGGATGAAGACGAAGAAGAAGATCAGCGATTTCTTCGTCGACTCGAAGATCCCGATCTACGAAAAACGGAACTTCCCGATCCTGGAGACAAAAGACGGCGAGGTGATCTGGTTGTGCGGGCAGCGGCTTGACGACAGGTTCAAGCTGACGCGGGACACCAAACGAGTGCTCAAACTCGAGTTTACACGGCTAAGCGACCCGGAGCATGACAAAGGGAATACGCGTTAACGGCGACCTCTTCACCATCATGATCAGCGAACGCCGGATCAAAGCGCGCGTGAAAGAGCTTGCACGACAGATCAGCAAGGACTGCACAGGCACCGTCCCGGTCTTCATCGGCATCCTGAACGGCTCATTCATCTTCTTCGCAGACCTGATCCGCGAGATCACCGTGGACTGCGAGATCGACTTCCTGAAGCTTTCCAGCTACGGGGACGCCAAGATCAGTTCCGGCAACGTCCAACTGCTGAAGGGGTTGAACTGTCAGGTGGAAGGACGGGACATCGTCATCGTGGAAGACATCGTGGATTCCGGATTGTCCATGGACTACATCCGGAACCTCATTATGCGACAGAACCCGAGGTCTTTCAGGATTGTTACACTATTATATAAGAAGGATTCTGTGAAGACGGGTATCCACGTTGACTATGTTGGGTTTTCCATCCCGCGAGACTTTGTCATCGGGTACGGACTCGACTATGCGCAGCGGGAGCGGAACTTGAAGGCGATCTACCGGCTGAAGCGCGCCGCAGAGGCAAGCAACAAGAGCAAACGAGAGGAGCAATCACCGTAGATGGAAGAACCAAGGAAGACAGACAACCGGAAGGCCTCGGACGACCGGAGGCGCAATTTCCAGCGCCCGCCCACGAAGGGAAAGCGCCCCGGGCAGCAATTCCGTCAGGATGACGACTTCAACTGGAACAAAGTACTCAAAGTCGTCCTGAGCTGGTCCGCCATCATCCTCCTCGTGTTCCTTGTCATGACCTTGTTCAGGGGAACGGAAGGAACGGAGGTCCCGGTCAGTTACACGGAATACCAGCGGCTGCTGCAGGACAACAAGATAGCGGAAGCGACAGTCAAGAAATCCGAATTCACCAACTATGATTTCCATGGAACGCTCAAGGAGCCGGCGACGATCGTGCGGGGGGGGAAGCAGACGTCGTTTCAGAAGTTCACGCTGACGCTGCCGATCCTGGACAGCGCGGTGATCAAGGAGTGGAACGAGCGGGGGATCCGGTTCTCCGTGGAAAAGGAAGACAACGCCTGGGTCAGCGCCCTGGTGAGCGCGCTTCCATGGGTACTGCTGCTGGTGGTCTGGTTCATCATTATGCGCCGGATGCAGGGTGCCGGTCCGCGGGGCATTTTCTCGTTCGGGAAAAGCCGGGCGAAGATGCTGAATGAAGGCGCGCCGAAAGTGACCTTCCTCGATGTCGCCGGAGCCGATGAGGCAAAGCTGGAATTGATGGAGATCATCGAATTCCTGAAGGAACCCACGAAATTCCAGAAGCTTGGCGGCAAGATCCCGCGCGGCGTGCTGCTCCTTGGGCCTCCGGGCACGGGCAAGACGCTGCTCGCGCGGGCGGTCGCGGGCGAAGCAGGAGTCCCCTTCTTCTCGATCTCCGGAGCCGATTTCGTGGAAATGTTCGTCGGCGTCGGCGCAAGCCGCGTCCGCGACCTCTTCGAGCAGGGAAAGAAGAGCGCACCGTGCATCATTTTCATCGATGAGATCGACGCCGTGGGACGCCACCGCGGGGCAGGACTTGGAGGCGGGCACGATGAACGGGAGCAAACGCTCAACCAACTCCTCGTGGAGATGGATGGCTTTGAGCAGAACAGCGGCGTGATCATCATTGCGGCCACGAACCGGCCGGACGTGCTTGACCCGGCGCTGATGCGTCCCGGACGTTTCGACCGCCAGGTGGTCGTGGACCGGCCGGATGTGAAGGGACGAGAGGGCATTCTGCGCGTCCATACGAAGAACATACCGCTGGGCGACGACGTGAAGCTCGAAACGCTTGCCAAGGGGACGCCCGGCCTCGCGGGGGCCGACCTTGCGAACCTCGTGAACGAAGCGGCCCTTCTCGCGGCCCGGCAGAACGACAAAGCCGTCAGTATGCGCCACTTTGAAGAGGCAAAAGACAAAGTGATGATGGGAATGGAACGGAAGAGTCTGATCATCTCGGAAAAGGAAAAGAAGATCACCTCGTATCACGAGATCGGCCACGTGCTGGTCGCCCGCATGATCCCCGAGGCGGATCCCGTGCACAAGGTCACGATCATCCCGCGCGGGCGTGCCCTTGGCCTGACGACCTATCTTCCTATCGACGAGAAGCACACATATTCCAAGGCCTATCTCGAGGCCATGATCACCTACGCCCTCGGAGGGCGCGCCGCAGAACAGCTTATCTTCCATGAACTGACCACCGGCGCAGGAAACGACATTGAGCGCTCAACCGAGCTGGCCCGGAAGATGGTGTGCGAATGGGGAATGAGCGAGAAGCTCGGCCCCCTGGCCTACGGCCAGAAGGACGAGGAGATCTTCCTTGGACGGCAGATCACGCGTCACAGGAACTACAGCGAAGAGACCGCCATCACCATCGACGAGGAGATCAAGAAGATCGTCAATAATGGCATGAAGCGCGCCGAGAAGATCCTCACGGACAATATCGAGATCCTCCACCGTCTCGCGGCCGCCCTGTTGGAGCGGGAGATCCTGGATGCCTCGGAGATCGATGCCGTGATTCGCGGCGAAGAGCTTCCTCCTCTGGAAAAGAGAGGGAACGGGGTAAACTCGAAGCCTGAAGATGCCGTGCCTCCGTCCCCCGGCATCGTCGTCGGCCCCACGGGAAGTGAAAAACCCGGCTCCAGCAAATGATACATGACTTACCGAGCGTCGAGCACAGCTATGGGACCGAGCTGATCCGCAAATCGATCCATCTCTGCTCGCTCTCGATCCCCCTCGTCTATTACTGGATCACCAAGGCGCAGGCGTTGTCAATTCTGATCCCGCTTGCACTGGTGCTGGGCGTGCTCGATGTGGCGCGGCTGTACCATCCGGCCACGGGGCGGCTCTATTCGAAGTATCTCGGCTTCCTCCTCCGTGCACACGAGCGGACGGAGCATGGACGAAGGCTGAACGGGGCGACATACGTCCTTCTTTCGGCAATTATCTGCGTTTTGCTCTTCCCCAAGGTCATCGTCATCACCGCCTTCGCCGTGCTGATCATTTCCGATACGAGCGCGGCCCTTATCGGCAGGCGCTTTGGCCGCCATCGGTTCCTCAACAAGTCGCTTGAAGGATCCACAGCGTTCTTCCTGAGCGGCCTCATCGTCGTCGCGCTGGCGCCAAAGATCGCGTGGTCGCCGGTGGAATATGCCATAGGCGCCGGTGCCATCCTGCTAGGCACGATCGTCGAGGCAAGCCCCGTTCCCCTGGATGACAACCTCTCGATCCCGCTTTCTATCGGCGCCGCGATGTGGGTGATGTACGCGGCGTTTCTTCCAGCGGTGGACGTGTTCGCGCTCGACCGATTGATCTAGCGCGGGTGCCGATCCGCCTCTCCTGTCGTCCCGAAACGCCCCGCGCCAACGAGCGTCGATACTTCTTCGGAGCCCATATGCACAGGAATCATCGTGTGTATCTTTCAGGAGGGATGGAATATGCCAGCGACGAAGGAAGAGACTGGCGGATCACGCTTCAGGAATGGCTCCAGCAGGAACTCTGCTGCTCCGTCTTCAATCCGAATATCGAGAGCGCCCGCTTCTTCGCCACGCAGTATCCGGGTGTCGACTTCAGGAAACTGAAAAAGGAGGATCCCGCTCTCTATAAGATTATCGCGTCGGGACTCGTTGACCTGGATTGCTCGGAACTTGCCAACCGGACGGACCTGGTGATCTGCTACTGGAATGAAGCCGCCATGCGGGGAGCGGGAACCAAAGGCGAGCTGACCATGGCGAAGTTCTTCGCCAAGCCGGTCTACATGGTCACGTCAATTCCCCGGGAGGACATTCCCGGGTGGGTGCTTGGCTGCACGACGGAGCTGTTTGAGAGCTTTGAGGCACTGAAGGAGTATTTGGCGAAATAGCATCGTTCCAGGATGGTACCAGGGTGGTACCAGGAAGGTACGAAAACAGACGTCTGACACGCCGTCGATTCACGATGGATGCATGATCCATAACCGATACGACCGCATTCGGTTGTGAATCGTGGATCCTCCATACTCGACAACCGGGCTCTACCTCACGAACAGCTCCTCCACCGGCACGATCTTCACATTCTCCGCCTTCATCTTCAGCGGAAACACGATGATTTCTTTGTCCTCGTTCAGGACTGATTCGGGCTTCGGCGTCTTGTACGCGATCGGGCTGGGGGCATCACTGACAAGCGCGTCCTTGAATGCCTTCGCATCCTTCGTCACGATCGCGACCGCCATCTTGCCGTACTGCAAGTGTTTTTTGATTGCCGCGTTCACATCTTCCCGCGTCAGCGTCTTCAACATCTCGCGGAAATTTTCCAGATGGCTGCCGTTGATGCCGTAGAACCGGTCATCAAGCGCGTAGCCGAGCCGCTCCATTGTGGTGGGAGCATAATGCAGGACATACTTGGAGAGAAATCCGCGGGTCAATTGGAATTCGTTCTCCGTCAACCCGTTGTCGACCAGCTTCCGGAATTCACGGAGCGCGGCCCGGAGAGCGAAATGACGCGTCTCGTTCGGCACCGGACGGATCCAGATCTCAAAGATCTGCCTTCGCCGGGCGACATTCTGCGGCGGCATGGTGAAACCTCCCCCGCCCGGATAATACTCAATGTACGAGTAATCACCGTAGTTCAGCCCCCGTTCCTCGCGAATGACCTGATACAAATGGCTGCTCGAATTCCGGTGCTCTCCCAGCCAGGAATTGGCAATCGCCAGCGCATACCAATCCTTTGAACCGCGCAGGACATCGATCGGGAATCCCATGCTGATCGCCGTGGCGGGGGCATCTTT
>JAGDMJ010000264.1 GCA_017860555.1 Bacteroidota bacterium | reverse complement strand
GTGTACGCCCAGATGCCATTCTGTCCTCCGAGCGAATTGCCGCCCACCTCGACCAGCCTCAGCGTATCGGGATAGAAATTCTCCGTATCGCCATTGGGGTGCGCGGGCGTATATACGCCATCAGTCACCAGGTTCGTGAACGTATACGGCTCGCGGACACTGACCGCGTTGTCACGCGTGAATGTGTTCTGGACGGCACCAAAGAAGCGGAACTTATTTGTCATGATCGGACCACCGAAGGTGGCGGTGTAGTCGCTGTACCCATAGCTGTAGCCGCCGAGAGCCTTCTTGCCGTATTCCGCGTAACGGTCCGTCTCCACGAGGAGAGAGGCCTTCCACCGATCCGGGTTTCCGGTGCGCAGGGTGGACTGGATCAACCCGGCGTTCGCGCCGCCATACTCGGCGTTGAACCCACCGGCCTGGACCTGGATCTGCTCAACGGCTTCCGCCGTCGTGTAGAGCCCGGAACCGCCGTTGATGACATCCGTCGTGTTGACACCTTCGACGCGGAAGCCCGCTTCGTCACCGCGGCTGCCGCGGATATAGAATGTGCCTCCCTGGTAGGTCACGCCGGGCTGCGCGGCAATGGCGCCGGCCACACCGCGACCCGGGATCTTGTCAAAAAATTCGGCGTCAACAATGCGGACGGCATTCGTCGCGCTCTTGTTGATAAGAGGACGCTCTGCAACGATTTCCACTGTCGCAACCTGTACGCCCTCGGCGGGAAGTTGGAACTCCTGCGTTGTGGTGAGGCCCGCGTTCACCCGCACATTACTCACCGTGATGGTCTGGTAGCTGATATAGGTGGCCCTGAGGGTATACGTTCCCGCATTGACGTTCAGGATCGTAAACTCGCCCACCGTATTGGTCGCTGCACCCATCGACGTTCCCACGACAACCACGTTCGCGCCGACAAGAGCTTCGCCCGTTCCTGCATCCACGACCTTACCGCTGATCTTCCCTCTCGCTTGAGAGAAAAGGAGACCGGGCACGAGAACGGTCAGGAATAGCAGATAGAAGAGCTTTCGTTGCATGTTGTGCCTCCTTATGAGTTGGCTGTGTTATCCTACCGCAAATGCAAGAGATACCTACGCCGCAACAACTGTGGTCAAGAACACCGAGATGGCCGTACTGCACTGATAGACCTGAGCATGAACTTGGAGTTACGAGGTGTTGGTTCAGTGCCAGTGGAATGTAATGTGTGCAACAGGTGAGCCGGCGACCAGGACGAGTGTTGATGGAAAGGCTCTACACACAGGGAATCGGTATGGTATTCGGAATGTCGTATCAAAGAACCCGGATTCTTTCACCTCCTTACTGAGAGAACGTAATTGAGAAGAGCGTGGCAGGAACACATCTTAAGTTGGTATGATGAATATAAATAGGGAGGTTGTTTTTGTCAAGTGAAAAGCCAAAAAAAAAGGCCAAAATCGGCAAGCTGGGAAGGGCCTATTTTATTAGTGATTTCCCCCCCCCCCGCCGCTATCTCCCTCCTACTAGAGAGTTTTTCAACAGTTGCGTTACTCCAGACGGACCACCCGTACCTCAGACACCCCCTCCGCCTCTTTCAGCGCCGAGAGCACCCCGGCCGGAACGTCGCTGTCGATGTTCATAACGGTCAATGCGGTCTCGCCGATGGCGATTCGGCCGAGCGATACGCCGCCAATGTTCACACCATGTTGCGCGAGGATCGTCCCGACCCGCGCGAGCATTCCGGGCTTGTCAATGTTCTTATAAATGAGGAGGTAGCCTTCCGGGTTGACCTCAAATGTGAAACCGTCCATCTGGACCAATCGGACCGCGGAATTGCCGAACACGCTCCCCGCCACCTCCCGTGTCTCGCTTTCCGTTTCATAGCGCACGCTCAACAGGGTCGAGTAGTCGCTCCCCGCGGGCCCACGACGATCCGCCACCGTCACGCCGAGTTCCCTGGCCAGAAAGGATGCGTTGATGAAATTCACGGGGTCCGGAGTCATATGGGAGAGCACGCCCTTCAGGACACTCGACTTCAGCAGATCGATCGATCCAACCATCGGCTCCCCCGATGCCGAAACGGTGACGTGCCGGAGCCGTCCCTCGGTCGCCTGTGCAACAAGACTCCCGAGTCTTTCGGCAAGCTTCACGAATGGCCGGATCTCCGCCTTGAGCGTGAGATGCATCGCGGCACCGTTTACCACTGCGGTGAATGCGCGCTCCTTGAGCGCGTCCGCAACCTGGTGCGCGATCTGAATTGCCACCTTCTCCTGGGCCTCCTCCGTGGACGCGCCCAGATGCGGGGTGGCAATGACGTGAGGATGGGAAAACAGGGGGTTCCCTTTCGGCGGTTCCGACTCAAACACATCCAGAGCCGCCCCTCCCACCTGGCCGGACTCCAGGGCACGGAGCAGCGCGGTTTCATCGATGATTCCACCACGAGCGCAATTGATGACCCGGACCCCTTTCTTGCACCTGCGGAAAGCCTCGTCGCCCAACAGCCCCCTCGTCTGCGCGGTGAGCGGCGTGTGCACGGTGATGATGTCCGACCGGCGGTAGAGTTCCTCCAGGGAGACCGGTTCGATCTTCATCTTTGTCATGACCTCGTTGCCCAACACCGGGTCATAACCGAGGACCTTCATGCCAAGTCCGAGGCAGCGCATCGCAACCTCATAGCCGATCTTGCCGAGGCCGATCACCCCCACGGTCTTCTCAAAGACCTCCATCCCGGTGAACTTCTTGCGCTCCCATTCCCCCCGGAGCAGGCTTGCATACGCCTGCGGGATGTTGCGGACCAGCGAAAGCATCAGCGACACCGTGTGCTCGGCAGCGGAAATCGTGTTCCCGCCGGGGGTATTCATCACAAGGACACCGCGCCGCGTCGCTGCGTCCACGTCGATGTTGTCCACGCCGGTCCCCGCCCTCCCGATCACTTTGAGCCGTGCCCCCCGCCCGATGACGTCGGCCGTGACCTTCGTGGCACTCCGCACAATCAATGCGTCGTAATCGCCAATGGTTTTCTTGAGCTCCTCGGCCGGGAGGCCCGGACGATTGTCGACCTCGAAATGTTCGTGAAGGAGAATGTCAATGCAGCTCTGTTCAAGCGAATCGCTTACCAGGATTTTCATGGACGCCTCTCCGTTTGTGCCAGGTGCAAAAGCCTACCGCAGATGAACACAGAAACTGAAGATACGCACGGCCCCTTTCCAGCTAAGGGTGTTCCTTCGTGTACATCGCTTTGCGTCAACTGTGTTTGATTGTGGCTATTCCATTGTTCTGCTGCATCATCGCTTCATGCACCGCTCTCACGCCGGCGCCGGCTACGAAGCCGTACCCTACCGCGGCCAGCGCGCGCTCCACCGCGGCCATGCACGCGATCATGTCAAGCGCGTCATAATACCCGAGATGCGAAATGCGGAAAATCTTCCCCGCAAAGTCTCCCTGTCCGCCGGCAACAGTGATCCCATTGTCAGCCTTGAGCGCCCGGTTGAAGTCGGCCCACGCCACTCCCGCAGGGAGAACAACAGCGGTGACGGATGCTGTCGGGGCCTGCGAAAAGAGGCGGAGTCCGACGGCCCGAAGACCAGCACGCAGGGCTGAAGCCAGCGATTCATGCCGCGCCCAGATATTCTCGATTCCTTCCTGCCTTATCATGGCAAGTGCCGCGTCTGCCCCTATGATGAGCGTGATTGCGGGGGTCCAGGGTGTATCGTCTGCCGCTTGAGACTTCAGGGCCCGGCGCAGGTCAAAGTAGAACCGCGGCATGCTGGAACGCGCCACAGCCTCAATGGCTCTGGGACTAAGGGCGACAAAGGCCAGTCCCGGTGGAATCATGAGTCCCTTCTGCGACCCGGTAACGCATGCGTCAATTCCCCACTCATCAAAGCGCATCTCCAGCGCCCCGATGGAGCTGACGCCGTCGACGCAGACCAGGGCCGACGAATGCTCATGCACCAGGCGGGCCATCGTCTTGACGTCGGTCAGCGTACCGGTGGAGGTTTCGCTCTGTGTAAGGTACACGGCCCTCGCCTGAGGATGGCTCCGCAGAGCTTGCAGGAGTTGCTCCTCGCGCGGGGCTTCGCCCCAGGGGACACGTATCTCCACCTCATTCAGGCCGAAGGCCCGCACCATCTGTGCCCATCGCTCGCCGAACTTGCCTCCGTTCACGGCGATGACTGTGTCACCGGGAGAGAAGAGACTCACACATGTGGACTCCATCCCTCCAGTTCCGGAGCACGCGAGCGTCACAACAGGTTGAGAAGTCTGAAAGAGATAGCGGAGGTTTGCATTGACACGGGCCATCACCTCCCGGAATTCCGGGCTACGATGGTGGATCAGCGGTTCCGCCATCCGAAGCATGACCTGTTCCGGCACCGGAGTGGGGCCGGGAGTGAAGAGGCGCTTTTTCATTGTCGGCGCAGGATGCCCGCGTCAGGCAGCCGGGTTCCCGCTCTTCTGAGTTGTGTCCTGGCAGATATGCTGAGCAACGGCCTGGAGGACATCGCTTTTCCCCAGACCGGTGATGGAGGAGAATGGGACGACCCCCCGGCAGTGCGCATACCTGCCGAAGGTTTCCCGCGCCTCCCCGAGGTACCTGGGCATCTTGCTTGCGGGTAGTTTGTCCGCCTTGGTGAGAACGATCAGGAAAGGAATAGAATAGTAGTCGAGCCAGCCGACCATCATCAAATCGAGCTCCGTTGGCTCATGCCGGGCATCTACGAGTTGCACGACCATGGCGAGCTGGCTGCGCATCTTGAGATACTGCTCGATCAACTTTCCCCAGCTTGAGCGGATCTGGGCCGGGAGTTTGGCGTAGCCGTATCCCGGAAGATCGACGAAGTAGAATTGTTTGTTGACGAGGTAATAATTGAGCTCGCGGGTCTTGCCGGGCTCCGTGCTGGTGCGGGCAAGCGACTTGCGGCTGCAGAGCCTGTTGATCAGGGAAGATTTCCCGACATTGGAGCGGCCGAGAAAGGCGACCTCTTTCATGCCGTCTTTCGGAAGCTGCCGGAGGTTCGCAACGCCGAGGACGAATTCTGCTGTCGTGATTCGCATACTGGGATCGACTGCCCGCCTAATGACCGACATGGGAGGATCTGCTGGAAGAAGCCTGGCTCACACTTTCGAATGCACTCTCCTTCAGGGCGGAGAGGGGACCTTACCCCCGGATGGACATCCTTCTCTCCGCACGGCCCCGCAATCAGGCCCCGGCGACCGCGGATGTTTCCCTGGGCTTTTTGGGTGCCTTCTCGGATTCTACCCCTTTGTCCTTTTTCCCCGCAGCCTTCTTGAATTTCTTCGGCTGCATGCTCTTCTTCTTTT
>JAGDMJ010000263.1 GCA_017860555.1 Bacteroidota bacterium | reverse complement strand
CTTCTGGCGCACCCTGACCGAACAGTATGCGGAAACCTACTTCAAGCGCATTCACGACTGGTGCGAAGAAAATGGCGTGATCTTCACCGGCCACCTGCTCTTTGAAGAATGGATCCGGATGCACGCCCGATGCGAGGGAAATCTGTTCAAGTATCTCCAGCACATGCACCTCATCGGCGTAGACCACCTGTATCCCAAGATCGGAACAGAGCAGGAGCCGGACCAGCACGTTGCGCTGAAAATCGCCAGCTCAGCGGCCCATCATTTCGGGAGCACCCGGCTGCTCTGCGAGTCCATGGGAGGCGCCTACTGGGATTGTACCCTTCAGCGCATGAAATGGATCGCGAACTGGGAATACGTCCTCGGTGTAAACCTCTTCAACAATCACGGGTACCACTATTCGATCGAAGGCGAACGAAAGAGGGATTGGCCGCCGTCCCAGTTCTATCATCACACCTGGTGGGATTACTACCCGCAGTTCACGACCTACATGGCCCGCCTCAGCCACATCCTGTCGGGTGGAAAACACGTGGCCAAACTGCTCGTACTATATCCTCTCACGAGCATCTGGACGAATTACGTTCCACAACAACGAAACGCGGTCGGGAACGTCATCGAGGGAGATTTCAACTACCTTGCCGATACCCTGCTCCGGCTTCACTACGATTTTGATTATGCCGATGAGGATACCCTTGCCGGCGCGGCCCTGGAAAAGGGATTGATCAAGATCCGGGACGAATCATTCTCCGTTCTCATCCTGCCTCCCGTGACACATCTCAAGCGGAAGACCTTCGAGACCATCCAGCAATTCGTCAAACAGGGAGGAACCGTCATTGCCGATACACTCCTTCCCTGCGAGTTCCTGGAGAGTGAGAAAGACGGCGCGCCAACGCAGGTATCAAAGCTCTTCGGGGCGGACCCGCTCGAGGTGCTTGAGGAGTTCCAGCGTGGCGCATCGACGAGCATCAAATTCTTTCGCAAGATCGGCAAGGGGAAGGCATACTTCCTGAAAGGAAAAGGCCTTTCTCAGAGCGGCCGGAAGGAGCTGCAGCGTGTACTCGAGGCATCCGTGGAGCCGGACGTGACGATCTCGAATGGGGATGTTTTCTATTTGCATCGACAGAAGGATGGACATGACATTTATTTCCTGGTGAATACCAGCCAGGAACCGCGCAACGGGGTCCGGGTGACATTCGAGCAGGTCGGGCGGCCGGAGCTCTGGGACGCCAACACGGGCGACATAGCCCCCATCCACATCTATGACATCTCACGTGGAAGGCTTTCGCTGACGCTGGATTTTCCGCCCGCGGAGTCACGCATAGTTGTCATGACGGGTGAGGCGCCGGGAGTGCGCGTGTCCGATTCGAACCTCGTGGTAGAAACGCTCGACCGTTCCACGGTGACCGGTTACCCGCAGAACGGAGGGAAGGAAGTTTATGCCAGGGTCAAGGCAGGCCGGGGTTCAAAGTTGCTTCGGAAAAAGGCCAGGAGGGCCCTCAAGCCGATTCGCCTGCCGGCGGAGATGAAGTTCACGGCCCTCCAGGACAATGCCTTGTTGCTTTCCCACTGGAAGATGACGATGGGAGATGCCGTGGAATATGCCTCGGCAGAATTTGACGACACGGCATGGTTGGACGTGACGAATGGGGCGTGGGAGATGCAGCTGGTCGAAGAGCGCGATGAGGCCACCTATCCTGTCACTCTCTGGTATCGCACCAGGTTCGAAGCTGAGTTCGTGCCGTCGAACCTTCGGCTCCTCGTCGATGGATTCAGCGGCAAAGGACACACTGTGTTTGTGAACGGGACGGGGGTCAGGGACAAAGGGCGAAGATCCAGCCTGGACGCGGAGATCAAGGAGATAGACATCGCTTCCATGGTGCGCCCGGGAGTGAACATCGTGGCGATTCGCCTTGACGTCGTGCGCCGCACAGACGGCATTCTCGATCCGCTGAAGATCGTTGGCGCCTTCGCTCTCGATCCATTGCCATCGGGATACCGGATCGTGGCTCCGAGAGAGACGCTCCGTACGGGCGATTGGACGAAACAGGGCTATCCATTCTACTCGGGTACGGGCGCGTACCGCGCCGAGGTGGAGTTGCCCGCCAGGTATGCCGGGGGGAAGCTCTTCCTCGAAGCCGTCTGCGGTGAAGATGTGCTTGAGGTCCGGCTCAATGGTCAGCCCGGCAAGACGGCGCCATGGCACCCCTATCGTCTGGACATCACGGACCTGATGCGGGAAGGAACGAATACTCTTGAGCTGCGTGTAACAAACACGTTGATCAATCTGCTGGAGGGTGTGCAGAAAGCATCCGGTCTGGCAGTGCCTGTGAAGATTGTGCATCATCATCGATACACTCTTTCAGAATAATAGGGGTATGGAGCATGGTTCGTGACGGAGTACTCGTAGTTGGCAGCGCCAACATGGACCTGGTGGTGCGGGTCGAGCGCTTCCCCTTGCCGGGCGAGACCATTTTTGGAACAGACTTCAAAATGTTTCCCGGCGGGAAGGGAGCAAACCAGGCGGTGTGCTGTGCGAAGCTGGGGCAGAAGGTTCGCTTCGTCGGCAAGATGGGAGACGACCTGATCCGTGAACGGCTGTCTGCAAGTCTGGAACAAGCTGGCGTAATCATCGATTCGCTGATCGTTGATCCCGTGGAGCCGACCGGGACCGCTCTGATCACCGTCGACAAGAACGGCGAGAACGAGATTGTCGTCGTGTCCGGCAGCAATATGAAGTTGCGACCTGCAGATGTCGATGGCGTGCATGATATTTTTGGCTCGGCCGCCGTAGTGCTCTTGCAGCTTGAGATACCTCTCGAAACCGTGGTCCGGGCGGCGGAACTTGCTCATGAACAACAGGCCCTCCTGATCTTGAACCCCGCTCCTGCCTGTTCGCTTCCCGCCTCGCTCCTTCGACTTGTGGATTATCTCACCCCGAACGAGTCTGAGGCGCAAATGTTGACGGGGATCCCGGTCACGCGGCGGTCGTCGGCCGAGGCCGCCGCGAAGAAGCTGGTAGACCAGGGGGTGAAAAACGTCCTGTTGACACTCGGACCGGAAGGATGTCTGCTGGTCAACTCTTCCCGCGCAGAGCTCTTCCCGGCCTGCCGTGTGCGCCCCGTCGACACAACGGCGGCGGGGGACGCATTCAACGGTGCACTGGCATTTGCACTCTCCAGGAATGAAGAGCTCGACCAGGCTGTCAGGTTTGCCAATGCGGTTGCCGGCTATTCGGTGACGAAGCTAGGTGCGCAGCGCTCCATGCCGACTCTGACTGAGGTGGAACAGTTCATGCAACAGTTGGCTGTGTAACACCATCACCCGTACAGGGGTCCAATGAAGAAGACAGGGATCATCAATCCTCAACTCGCCAGGATCATTGCGTCCATGGGACATACGGACAAGCTGGTTGTCTGCGACAGCGGCTTGCCAATCCCGCGTGATGCCGAAGTAGTTTGTCTGGCTCTCACGAAGAACATCCCCCGCTTTCTCGACACGATCCGCGTCCTGATGGAAGAAATGCACGTGCAGAAGGCGGTCATCGCAACGGAGCTGGTGTCGCAAGGCAACGGGATGTATCAGGAGCTGCTCAGCCTCCTCCCGGGCGTGGAGCTGCGGCAGGTCTCGCATGAGGAGTTCAAGAAGCTGACCTGCAATGGGTGCACGGCATTTGTCCGTACGGGTGAAGCGACGCCGTTTGCCAACGTCATCCTGGAAGCCGGAGTTACCTTCGGTTGAACGGCTCACTCAAGAAAGAAAGTGGTACCATGCGATACCGGGTTTTTGGAAATCTGGGCTGGACCGTGTCCGAAATCGGTTTCGGTGCGTGGGCGATCGGCGGAGACATGTGGGGCCCGCAGGATGATGCTGAGTCCATCCGTGCGCTCCACCGCGCGATCGACAACGGAGTGAACTTCATTGATACGGCACAGGGGTACGGTAAGGGGCATAGTGAAGAGCTTATCGGGCAGGTGCTGAAGGAACGGCGGAGCGAAACCCTCTACGTCGCCACCAAGGTTCCCGCTCGTCCCGGCTCTCCCTGGCCTATTCCGAAGAATGCCCGGCCCGACGATTTCTTCTCCGGCTCATACATCATCAGGCAGTGTGAACAATCACTCAAACGCCTGGGACGCGACACCATCGATGTCTATCAATTTCACACATGGAGCTCATCTTTCAACGTCGGAGGGGAATGGATCGAAGCGATGGCAAAACTGAAGCAGGAAGGGAAGATCCGCGCGGTGGGGGCCTCGGTGCCGGACACGCGCCCTGAAAGCGTCACGGGGGCGCTCGCGTTGGGGACCGTACAGGCAGTCCAGGTGATCTATAATGTGTTCGAACAGTTTCCGAAATGGGACCTCTTTCCGGTAGCGGAGAAACTTGGGGCCGGGATCATTGTCCGTGTTCCTTTTGATGAAGGCGCCCTCACCGGAAAATTCGCGGAATCTACACGCTTTCCCCAGGGTGATGTGCGGGGCCACTATTTTCGTGGCCGAAACCTCACCGCTGTCGTCCGCCGCGTGAAGGAGATTGAAGACTTCAAGAATCGTCATCATCCCGACATGCCCCTGGCTGAGTATGCCCTCCGTTTCTGCCTGAGCCATGCCGCGGTCGGTACCGTTATCCCGGGCATTCGCACGGCGGCCCAGGCGGATCTCAATACGGCAGCATCCGACGGGGTCCTTCTTGCGCCCGATGAACTGGATTCGCTCGAGCAGTTCGCGTGGCGGAAGGACTTCTGGGCGGAGGAAGTCCAAGCATAAACGTACACCAAGACAGGATCGAATCTATGAAGCGGCCTCTCGTCATTGCCAGCATGCTCCTGGTTGCCACTGCTCTCTGGGCCCAGCCCAAGGGTACAATCTACGATCAGCTCCGTAAGCCGGATGGGGCGCTATTCTATCATGTCCCCATCGCATTATGCGAGGATTATCCGGAGGAGACCACCACCCTTGAAGTGATTCGCAACGACATGAAGATGCTGAAAAGGGCCGGGATCACCGTGCTGCGAATTTCCTTCGGCTGGGATGGAATCGAAACCTCAAAGGGAAAATACAACTGGTTGTTCTGGGATGACTATGTCAGAATCGCTGTAGATGAGTACGGTATCACGCTGATCCCGTATATCTGCTACACTCCGAGCTGGAATTCCACCGGTGACACCACCAATTTCTGGAACCATACACCAAAAGATTATGAGGCCTTTGGCGATTTCATTTTTGCCCTGGTCTCACGGTACAAGGATCGGATCAAATCGTGGGAGCTCTGGAATGAGCCGGACATCAAGGAATACTGGTCCGGCACGGCTGCCGATCTTGCGAAGTTGACGAAGGTC
>JAGDMJ010000262.1 GCA_017860555.1 Bacteroidota bacterium | reverse complement strand
TTCTCCAATGGTCTTCGTTCCTCCGCCGTCAACACCGACGACAAATCCCGGGTGGGTCATGAGAACAAATTACGGATTCACGGGAAGAGAATCAAAGTCCTTAACGCACCAGAGCCATTTTCCCTGTCCGCAACTGAGGACCTGCCCTCAACTGATAGAAGTACACTCCGGTCGCTGCCTGCACGCCGCTCTCGATGTCACCAGTCCACCGGGCGAGGAACGTCCCGGCCGGCATCTTCTGGTTGAGGAGCGTGCGCAAGCGGCGTCCCTGGACGTCATAGATAGCCAACTGGACATGTGTACCGCTGAGCGAAGCAGGTATGGCAAACGATATCACTGTCTGGCCGTTGAATGGGTTTGGATAATTCTGCTCCAGCCTCACCGTCGCGGGCTGCAACCCTGGCACAGGGTCAACATCGATGCCGGTCACAAGAGAAGGGCCGGCGCCACGCCACCCTCCGGCGGCATCGGCAAGGTAGAGGTTCACAAACGCGGGCCGGAATGAAGGCGACAAAGCATATGCCGTCGCCCATTCCTCATCGGTGAGGCGCTTGAAATTCGTGGTCACATGTTCATAGTAACTCAAGACCGGGCCGACGAAGGCCATCGGCCGGCCATCAGGGAGCGCGGCCACCACCACTGCCATGTTCGCGGGCCCTGTACCGGCATGAAGCACCCATCCAACCATTGCGCCACCGTCATCGGTCGGACAGGTGTGAACATCCGCAACCACGCGATCTTCTTTCATAAAACCCGTTTCGCCGGTGTAGTACAGCCTTGAGTACCAGCCGCGGTAGGCCGCGCCGCAACCGTCATGAAGTTCATAGATGATCTGTCTGAGAAATTCCTTCTCTACATCGGAGAGCGCGATTGCCTGGAGTTCCTTCTGCGCGATCCCGCGAAGTGTGTCCATGATACCGGCCATGTCTTTAAAGTGCATCCGGATACCCGCACTGAAGGGATGATCCCGCAGGGCCGTCATGCGGAACGCCGACTCAGCGCTGTCAGCCAGGTCCTTCAGCGCACCGAAGAAATCGGGTGCAGGCTCCACATAGGTCTCCGGGAACGAGCAGGTCCGCCCACCCGTGTAGGATTGCTTGGCATAGAGGAGGTTATCATGTCGTAACTGCGCCCAGGAAGCCAGTTGGGTATTCATCTTTTCCTGCCACCAGGCAGCGGTCTGCATGAACGCGGGAAGCGTTACACGGCTGGAAGGCGGATTGAGCGTTCGGATCGCCCGGAGCCAACCGTTGTAAAGAGTCCCCGCCCAGAATTCGGGCTCATAAGAATCCACCAGATAGCGCACCGCGGCCAGGTTGGGTCCATAATGGTACTGGTCAAGTTCCGGAACCAGCAACTGCGCAGTTGCATCGTTCCCCAGGGCATTGAGGATATCAAGTGTCGAGGGAAGCGCCCGCCAGAATTTTTGACCTTGATAGAGGATTTTGTCGTAGACCACACTCCCCGTTACATAGGAATCTATGACGAAGCGCTGGCCGAGCAGAAGGAACGCACCGGCAGGCTGAATTTGCTCCGGCGAGCGTGGGTTGGACCACAGGATCTGGGAGTTGATCCGCTGAAAAGCATATGACTTCTGCTCGAGCACGCTGCAGAAATTGCGAAAGACCAACGTATCTAGAAGGTCAGACGCATTGCTCAGGCCGGTCTCCCCCGCCATCGCCTGGATTTGTGGCAATGTGATGTTGTCCGATTCTCCGACAAAGAAACGGATCACCTTGTCCAAATCATCCAGCTTTCGGTATCCATCAGCGGCAAGGGCCGCTTCATGGATAAGCATGGCATCAATCGCCTGGCGCTGGAAGTCAGATTCCGGCGGTGTGAGCGCATCCTGTATCCGAGGAAGAATCGCAAGCTCCGTCCGTCCAAGCCAGATCATGGCCTGGAAATACCGGGTAAGCTCCGGAGATTGCGTGTAGTGGCCGCGCGGGGTGAACTGGCTGAAATCTACCTCATAGGGCACCGATTGGAACAGCGGGAGCTCCACCACCCGTTGCGCTTCGATATAACCCAGCAGTTGTGATACATCGGTCATATTCTCCGCGAACAAGGGGCCGGCGGCGCTCCCGAGAAGCCTCCGGGGAATGGTCAGGTAGAGATCGACATCGAGAAGCATCTGGCGCATGGCGGGGTTGCCGCCGTATGCCGTGGCCCGCGCGGGAAGCTGGTCATGCAACGCTGCGAGGAGCGTGTCGAGCCGTCCAATGAGGAGATAGGTCTCCACGACCTTCAGAATCTCATCATACGACATATGCCAGGCGTGCAGGATCGCGTCCGTCGAAACAAAGGCAGGGAGATCCTTGTGATAGATGTCCAGGAATGCCGCGGCAGGCGAAGGACTTGACAGCCGTTCAGTTGCCATGAAACCATTTTGCTCAATAAGCGATTTCTCGAACGTCGTGAGATCATATTTCAAAACGATGGAATCCATATAGGGCACCGAGGAAGGTTGTGTCGGTGCGCTATGGGCAAACACGCCAGCCGGATGAAGAGCAAGGAACTGTTCAGAGGTCAACTCCTGGTGCGCCGCCAGAAAATTCTGGTAGGCATTGATGTCAAACGGCGGGGTTTGGGCAAAGGTATCGGCGGCAAAGGCGAGAAGGAACGCCGCCAGCAATCGGGCAGGTCGAAGTGACATGAGTCCCTCCAGACGGATACATTACAGGCAAATACTACTGCACGCCGGCTAGAAAGTCAAGCCGGCAATTTTGCGGGTATTGCTCTATTTTCTTAACGATTATCATGGGCTGCTCCCCCAAAGGATATTGCATATCTTACCGCAGGTCAGTAGTTTAGGCTATGCGCGTCCCTCCCCGTTTTGTTTTTTTCATTCTGATAGTGACGTTTCTTGCCGGTTGCGCATCAGGGGTGTACTACGTCATACCTCGGGAATGGGCATCCCCGTCGGCCGTAGATTCCATCCTCGCTTCCTATCGGCCGGCGCTGCAAGGACACCGCATTTTCCTCGATCCCGGGCATGGAGGAGATGACCGGAACAACCGGGGACCGCAGGAGGAAGCGATCGAGGCAGATGTGAACCTTCGCGTGGCTCTGGCCCTCCGCTCATACCTTGTTGCCGCCGGAGCCCAAGTCTTCACGTCTCGCGAGCGCGACACCACCGTTGCGCTCCGGGACAGGCCCCTCCTGGCACTTCAGGACAGTGCCGAGATATTCATCTCGCTCCATCATAATGCAACCGCGTCCGCCGATCCTTCCACGAACTATTCAGCCGTCTTCTATCATGCCCGGGAAGGTTTTCCGGAATACCATCCGGCAAACCATGACCTCGCCCGCTACATTCAGCGGGACATGAGCTATGCGATGCGTAACGCCGGCGCTCCGTTCTCATCAACCTTTGATGGAACACTTTCCGACTTCGACATATATCCGAACAGCGGATTCGCCGTGCTTCGGGACAACCTGATCCCTTCTGTGCTTATCGAGGCATCGTTTCACACACATCCTCCGGAAGAGCGGCGCCTGGCTATCGAGGAATTCAACAGAATTGAAGCGTGGGGGATCTTCCTGGGGATAGGCAAGTATTTCAGGGCGGGTATCCCAAACCTGGCCCTCCGATCCGATTCAATCATCAGAGTTCCACGGCCACTGATTCTGATTGAGGCTCAGCCAGCGCCCTTGCTTGACCGCTCGACGCTCCGACTTTTTGTTGACAAGCGCGAGCTTCCCACCCGGGACACGTTGGCGCCAGGGATTGCGGCAGCTACTGTGGACAGGGACCTCTCAAGCGGCAATCATCAGATCAGCGCCTGGGTACGGAATCGGCTGGGAAATCACTCGTGGCCATTCAGGCGGACCATTACAGCTATGCTCCCGGCGAAGCGACTTGAGGTGGCCCTCCACCCGGCAACACTTCCGGTTTCCTCCCTGGCCTCCATGCGTCTGGCCATCCGCGCGTACGACGGACAGGAAAGGCCGGTCGCCGACGGATCGCCGATCCGTCTGAGGTCGAAGGAATCGGGCATCGACACGGCCCTCACCACATTGAACGGGACGGCGGTAGCTTACCTGAACGGCACAGCGACGCCCGGCCGAGTTACCGCAGGGATTGAATCGGGAAATGCCCGCATGCAAGGAGTGATCCAGGTCCGCCCATCGGCGATGCGATACGTGAGCGGACAGGTCAGGTCGGATTCTGGAACACCGATTGTGGGTGCTCTTATCACCAGAATCGTTGAAGACACACCCTCGAGGTCCCCGGATACGCTGGACGTCACTCCGCCGGATGGCCGATACATCGTCTTCGACACTTTTCCGGATTTCATAGGAATGTGGATCGAGCACGCCGGTTACTTCAAGAAGAGAGAGATCGTGCAGCCGTTCGAGCCTGTCATGTTCCATGACATCACTCTCGTTCCGATTGCAGAGGGAAAGTTGTTCGGTAAAACCTACGTTCTCGATGCCAGGTACGGTGGAATGCAGGCGGGAGACACCATGGGCACGGAGCGCTCATCGGACCTGAATCTAGCCGTTGTTCGCCGGCTCCACGAGCTGCTGATGGCGCTCGGGGCAAACGCCGTCCTCATGCGGCACGGAGATGAACAGATTGCCGAGCCGGAACGGGCCAGACGTTCTGCTGTATTCCCGAACGGCGTCTATCTCCGTATCGATGCCTCATCGCAAACGCGCAGTGTGGCTTGTGAGATCTTTCCGAATCCCGGGAACCGCATCATCGGGTCGGCACTGCTTGCCGGGATCGCCGCGTCGACGGGTCTTGATACGGTCGCCGTTGCAGGCTCCGGGAGCCAATTCTACAGGGACGTCGCCATGTCCACCATCAGCCTCATTCTGCCGTCAGTAAGAACAGGATACTATGCCGGCGTCACCGCGCAGCGAGTTGATGCTATTGCCTGGGGAATTCTCAAGGGAATACTGGAACTGGAGGGGTATCATCCGGCACAGGAAACGACGTTCTTCGCCCGGACTGCGAGCGGCACTCCATTGACGGCTCTGCCGGTGGTTCTCGATGAAACAGTATCTCGGTACACCGATGGCAAGGGTATCGTGGATTTCATCGGGCTGGAAAAGCCGGGGTCAAGAATGACAGTACCCGCTGAGCATTCCGCTGTCATCGTCCCGTTCGTGAATCAGCCCGGGAAAGAGAGCACAGAATGAAGCAGATCACACTCATGGCATCTCTGCTCGTGGCAACCAACCTCTGGGCTCAGGTTCCTGCCGTTAGAACCGGCATTGAAGTCTTGCGCGACCATGACTTCGACATCCTTCAGGGAAAGCGTGTCGGTCTGATAACCAATCCCTCCGGCGTCGATGCGTCTTTGCGTTCGACGGTGGACATATTGTTTCATGCCGATGGAATGA
>JAGDMJ010000261.1 GCA_017860555.1 Bacteroidota bacterium | reverse complement strand
CATCTATGGCGTCGCGATGTATCGGAAATACGAAAAGTGAAAGCCCTGCTCGACAATCTGAGCAAGGCCCTGGAAAGCCGCGTCCGGCTGGCGGCAATGTCGGTTCTCATGGTGAACGACTCCATGGATTTCAATTCCCTCAAGGATCTCCTGCGCGTGACGGACGGAAACCTGGCGACCCACATGGCGGTCCTCGAGAGGGAGGGGTATGTCCGCGTCCAGAAGCGCTTCGTCGGGAAGAAGCCGCAGACGACGTACGCGGCGACCAGAGGCGGACGGGCAGCGTTTGAGGAGCATGTGGACGCGCTTGAACGGTTGATCCAGGCGGGCAGGCGCTGATTTTTTTTGTTTTGCGGCTTTGTACTACAAAGTACTTTGATTCATTGCTAATCAGGGGAGGATCCATGAAACGTACGATTGCGGTAGTTGTGCTCTTCGTTTCTCTTTGCCTTGGGGTGATCGCCGATGTGATCGTCCGCGACGTGGCTTCAGGCCTCGGGATGTTCCTCTGGATCTGCGGCGTGGCCTGCGCCGTCTGGGTGCTGCAACACCTGGCCCGGGTGGAACTCGCGCAAGGATGGAAATGGATGACAGCCGCCGCGATCGTGATGGCAGGCGCGTTCCTCTGGCGCGACTCCGAAGCGGTCCAGGCGTACGCATTCCTCGCCGCCGCGGGCGCCGGGATTCTGACAACACTTCGGGGAAATCAAACGCGCCTGGAGGCTTTGGGCATGCTCGAGTGTGGACATGCGGCTGTCGCAAGCGTCTTCCACGCGGCGATAGGATTGCCGATGCTCGTTTTCTCGGACATCCGCTGGGAGGAAATGAAGGCCGGCCGGGCCTCGAGGATGGTGGACGTGGTCAGGGGACTCGCGATCGCGGGGCCTGTCATCCTTGTGATAGGCGCGCTCTTCGTGGGGGCCGATGCCGTCTTCAAGAGCCTGGTCTATGAAGTGTTCGACATTGATCTGGCCTGGATCATGAAGCACATCTTCTTCACCGGGTTCATAACGTGGGGGATTGCAGGATTTCTCCGGGGGACATTCATCGCAAAGCCAGCCCCATTCCCGTATGCCGAAAGAAAAATCTTCAGCCTCGGCATGACCGAAGTGGGAATTGTCCTCGGCTCTTCCATACTGCTGTTCGGCCTGTTCATCGCCGTGCAGTTCCGCTACCTCTTCGGAGGCGCGGACCTCGTGCTGGTCACGCCATCCATGACCTATGCCGACTATGCGCGCCGTGGATTCTTCGAACTCACGACGGTGGTCGCCATTGTCCTCCCGCTCCTGCTGGCTCTGGATTGGCTGCTCCGAAAGGAGAATCCCGCCCACGTGCGGATCTTCAGGATCCTCACGGCCACTCAGATCGTCCTGCTGTTCGCAGTCATCGCATCTGCGCTCCAACGCATGCTCCTCTATCAGCAGGAATACGGGCTCACGGAATCGCGGATCTACACCGTGGCTTTCATGGGTTGGATGGCTCTGGTCCTGGTCTGGTATGGACTGACTGTGCTTGCAGGGCGACGTTCCCGGTTCGCCATCGGGGCTGTCGGAGGTGCGTTCATCACCATCCTGATCCTGCTGGTTCTCAACCCGGACGATCTGATCGCGCGTACCAACATACAACGCGCGAACGAAGGGAAGTCGATCGACACTCGATACCTTTCACAACTCAGTGACGATGCGGTCCCGGCACTGATGGAAGGTTTGCCAACGCTCGACCGGGAGAGTAGAATTGCCGTGGCGCACAATCTCCTCCAACGGAAACAACGCCTTGAAGCAAGAGATTGGCGCTCCTGGAACTGGTCTTCTCATGCGGCGCTGCAAACGCTGTCAGCTCATGAGGAGCAGTTGCGAGCAACGGCGCATTCGTCGACGTCAGGCAGGTGAGAGCCAGCGGGCCCTGTCCAGGGAATGGTCCTGCTCCGGGGTTCTAGACACCACCGTTCCGACGCAGGATGAGTCCGTCCGTAAGCGCTTCCGGAGTAGCGCCGGACGAGCGGCCTGCAGACCCCCGGGCAGCGAGAAGCGAACACAGGCAGACACGAAGCGCAGCCCGAATTCGTTCGGTGGCTCACTTGGCGACCTTTGCGGGAGTCTCCACGTCGACATGAGTGATTATGTCGCCGACCTGGATTCGATCCACAACCTCCATGCCTGTTCGAACTCTTCCGAAAATGGTGTAGCGCCCATCCAGGTGTGGTTGGGGGGAGTGGGTGATGAAAAACTGAGATCCTTCGGTATCCTTCCCCGCGCTCGCCATTCCGATCATGCCGCGCTCATATCGCAGCAGGGAGAATTCGGAGCGGATAGAGTAACCCGGCCCTCCCCAGCCGTCACCACGCGGATCTCCTCCCTGCACCACAAAATTCGGGACGACGCGATGAAACGTGATCCCGTCAAAGAATCTTTGTGACGCCAGCTTCAGGAAGCTCGCAACGGTAAACGGAGCGACCACCGGGTAGAGTTCGAGCACGACCGTTCCTGCCGACGTTCGCATGCGAACAACTACCGTATCAGGACCGCCGACGAGCACAACCGTGTCAGCGGCGCCGGTTGCGGGCCTTTCCGTGACGCGAATCCCTTGAAGGTAGGACCGGCCGGTAATTGCCTGGAGCGCATCAGCCGCCATCTGCGCCACTGTTCGATCAGTACTGGAAAGCTTGCGAATGAGGGCGTCTGTCGCGCGCCTGTCACGGAGCGAGCCGAGCGTTTGGATTATCTGCTGCATGGCCTCAACGTCCTCCGGCTCCTGCATTTGCTCCAGCGCATCAAGGAGAGGAGGAACGGCCTCGCGGGTTCTGAAGAGAGAATCGGCCAGGAGGGAAGCTGCAGTGCTCAGAACCGAAATGTCCCTGCTATCGAGAGCTCCAATCGCACTGTTCGTCACGGAACGCACGATGCGGGAATTCCCAGGATTCAGCAAGCCGAGATTTTGAAGCCCTTCGAGGCCCGCGGATACCACGCGCGGGCTGTTGTGCCTGAGGCTCTCCTGGATCATTGGGAGGGCGAGAGAATCTCCTGTCATTCCCAGAGCGATAACATGGCGTGCGCGGACCCATTCATTTGGCAACTGGATGCGTGAAAGCCGATCATAGGCTTTCGAACGTAAAATCCTGGCCACAGCAGTGAACGCCTCAGTCTGCAGGCGACCCGAAACCTGGCGGGTGCTGTTTTCCGCCATTCTCCACAGGATGCTGTCTGCAGCCAGCGGGATCATTCCCCGGTCCTTCAGCATCTCTGCAAGAGCCCCGAGTGAAGAAAGCGCGACATGTTCGTTGCTGTCAGTGAAGGCTCTCACGAATGCATTCAGAACGATTGGAGCAAGGTGAGGTCCGAGGGTCCCGATCGCCTTGAGAGCGTTGGCCCGCACTCTCCAATCAGCGTCCTGAGAGGAAAGCTGCCCAAGTGTGCCCGCTATGTTTAGCGTATCCCCGATCTTCCCCATGAGTGTCGCGGCGTTCATCCGGACGAGCGGGTCCTGATGGCGTCCGAGAGCGACAGCGATCCGGGGTTCAGGTTTCACCTTGGGCGCCATACGCTGCATTGCATACGCCATTTGCCATGTCGCGTCTGAGGGTTGGCTGGCAAATTGCATCAGGAAATGAAGGGCGCGGTCGGTCGCGATTCCCCTGATTGCGTAGCGTGCCATGCCCATAATCAAGGCTTCTCTGCGGGGGCCTGACACCGTTGAATCAAGAGTCGTGAGCAATTCGGAGAGTCCCTCATCGGAACCAAACTTGCCCATTTCCTCAATGAGGCGGGTCGGGGTGATCCTTGAGGTGCAGAGCCCGAGGCATTTTCTTTCCAGCGCGGCTTTCCCGGATGCAGAGAGAAGAGTTCCCGTCTGACCGATGGAAAAGGCGGCGGCCTCCCGGACAGAAGACGCATCGTCCTGTAACCGCTCCAGCAAGGCGGGGAGCAGAAGAGTATCCTGGATGCTCCCACAAGCAAGAACCGCGCGTTCCCGGACGGCGGCATCACTGTCAGTGAGCAGGCTGACCAGTCGTGGATCGGCTCCGAGCCTTTGATCTTGCAGCATCAACAGGGTCCGGATCTTTTCAGACCGTGGGGGTTCCGATGCGCCAGGGCTCCCGGGGGGAAGCAACAGGAGAAACAACAACCAGAGAGTATTCATGAAGGCGTCAATGGTGTGAAGGGTTTGCCACCAAGGTATTCAAATCGAGGTTGATCGGCAACTTGCTTGGGAGGCAGCCTGCCAATTCCTGGCCTCCGACCATGGGTATGGGGAACGTATCCCATCACGCCTGTTGGAAATCGCATATATTCGACAGTGGCAGAACGGCATACGCCCGAGTCCTCGAACCAATCTGGTTTGATACTCTCTGTTTTTTTTCTATATTGAGTGTTTATACAACTGTTCACTTTTTGGAGAAGCCTCTTTGTCTTCCTTTGAGAGACGCACCCATACCTGCGGCCAGCTGCGCACTTCCGACGTCGGGAACAGCGTAACGTTGAATGGCTGGGTCGATACCAGACGCGATCTGGGGGGCGTTATCTTTATCGACCTCCGAGATCGGTACGGCATTACACAAATCGTCTTCCGCCCTGAAAAGGAGCCGAACGCGCACCAGGCCGCAAAAGACCTGCGAAGTGAGTATGTTATTTCCGTCACAGGCGTCGTCGAAACACGCCCAGAGGGGACGGTGAATCCGGACCTGGCTACGGGTGAGATCGATGTGCTGGCGATGAACGTCACGGTGCTCAACAAGGCGGACACTCCCCCGTTCCAGATCGACGACGACACGGAGGCAAACGAGGACATTCGGCTGAAATACCGCTATCTGGACCTCCGGCGAAAGTCGCTGATGAGGAACTTCGAAGTCCGCCACCGGATGTACCAACTCACGCATAAGTTTTTTGATGAGCTGGGCTTTCTGGAGGTGGAAACCCCTGTTCTCATGAAGAGTACGCCGGAAGGGGCACGAGACTACCTGGTCCCCAGCAGGGTACAGCATGGGAAATTCTACGCGCTCCCGCAGTCTCCGCAGACGTACAAGCAGATCTTGATGGTGGCCGGTTTTGACCGGTATGTACAGATAGTGAAGTGCTTCCGCGATGAGGACCTGCGTGCGGACAGACAGCCGGAGTTCACGCAGATCGATGTTGAGATGTCATTTATCGATGAATCCGATATCCAGGATGTTGCCGAAGGACTTATGCGCGTCCTATTCAAGGAGATTAAAGGGCTGGACATTGCTCTGCCGCTCCCCCGCATGACCTACAAGGAAGCCATGGAGACGTACGGTTCCGACAAGCCTGATACGCGCTTTGGCATGAAGCTCCGGTGCGTCAATTCGCTTGTGGAGAACTGCGGCTTTCGGGTCTTCTCCGATTCGGT
>JAGDMJ010000260.1 GCA_017860555.1 Bacteroidota bacterium | reverse complement strand
TCAGGAACCTTGCCGCTACTCCCGGGGGTGCCACCGGACACAACCTCAGGGTCCAAGTGGTGCGTGGGAACGCGAATCCATCAGGTCTTCCGCTGAGCGGTGGCATCGACAAGGTCTCAGCCGTGCGTTACTATAAGCTCACGTATGATCAGTCGCCCCAGGATCCCGGAACAAGGCCAGAGATGAGTTTTGACAAGTTTTACCCCAGCTATGGCCGTCAGGACGGTGTGGCCGAGGGAAATAGCAACCTCCGTGTGGCATACCTGGATACTCTCCTTTCGGAATGGAAAGGGATGGGACAGGTGGTGGCCAGCGATACCACCGAGTACACCCATCCCCCTGCATTCTGGAACGCCGACTCGCTTCCCGGAGGAATGATGTTGCCGAGTGGCAAGAGCGGACACATTGCCATCGCGCGCGCGTCGGGCACAACAGAGAATTCCCTGGAGTATGATCCGACAGATGTTGCCCCGCTGGCGCCTGTTGTCCCCACGGAATTTTCGCTCAGCCAGAACTATCCGAACCCGTTTAATCCGAAGACAGTGGTCAGTAGCCAGTTGTCGGTAGCCAGCAATGTCCGATTGGTCATCTATGATATGCTGGGGCAAGAGGTAGCCGTGCTTGTCAACGAGAGGCGAGAAGCGGGTCGCTACCAGGACACTTTCGATGGAAGCGGTCTGGCAAGCGGGATGTACATCTACCGCTTGAGCGTGGGGGGATTTGTCGAGGCACGCACGATGCTCTTGCTCAGATGACGGGTCCGCCTGAAATCGGAGGGATCCTCCCCGGAGGCGTCCTTCGGACAAAAAGATGACGAGTTGGCTGAGAGGCGCATTTGCGGTCGTTGGCGAATTGAGCAAGGCCATGGAAAGAATCATGCGATTTTTTCTGAACGTCTGCGTTGCTGTCGGCCTCATTGCTTGGTGCAACCCCGCGTTTGCGCAGTCAAAAAGCAGGGTGGTCGGCAAAGTGACCGATGCCACCACGGGCGAACCGCTCGTCGGCGCGAACCTGGTCCTCCAGAAGACTCACCTGGGTGCGGTGACAGATGTCAACGGCAAGTATTTCATTCTGGCCGTTCCCGTGGGTACCTACCGACTGCAGGCCTCGATGCTTGGCTATGCGCGGCAAGTCGTCTCCGAGGTCGTTGTCTCGGCCGATCGTGTCGCGGAGGTCAATCTCAAGCTGGAGCCAGGGGAGATCTCCATGGACGCCGTCGTGGTGACGGCGCAGAAGGATGATCTGCACAAGGAAGTCTCCAGCACGCAAATCGTGCTTGACGATCGGCAGATCGTCGAAGCCGCGGGGATCAGGGAGATAAACTATTTTCTCCTGAAGCAGCCGGGGATCAGCGACGAGAACGGGTTCCTATCCATTCGTGGCGGGTCCGCCGATCAGACAGGCACCATGGTGAATGGACTCACATATGTCAATGCCGCGGTGGGAAATGCGGAGACGACGGTTCCCTTGAGCGCGATCGAACAGGTATCGATCCTCTCAGGTGGATACAACGCCGAGTATGGGAATTTCCGATCAGGACTCGTCAACGTAACAACAAAGAGCGGGTCAAAGGACGGATACCATGGCACGTTCACGTACTCACGAAACGCGGAGCAGATGAAGCGATTTGGCCCTGCCATCAACGATCCGTACGCGCCGTTGCTTGCGCCGTACCTCAATCCTGAAGTCGCTTTTGTAGGTACTGATTCCGGCTGGGGCTCCGACCCGTACCGGCGTCAGCAGGGAGACAGCTTCGATGGATGGATCCAGAGGGCGCAAGCATTCAATGTGGGAAAGCCTGAGGACCAACAAACAACGCCGCTCGACCTGTATCTGCTCTATACCTGGTTGTTCATGGCCGAACCGGATTACCAGGGGCTGGAACCGTGGCTCAACGCTCATCCCGAATGGGGCACGATCACGGAGGAACAGAAGAGCTTGTTCGCCTCGCACGCCAGGAGTGAAACGGGAAGCGACTACAATTTCGACGGCGGATTCGGCGGCCCCATCCCGTTTCTGGAAGGCATCGGCGCCACTTTTTATCTCTCCAACAACTCCACCAGGCAATCTTATGTGATCCCGGTCTCACTCAGCGCGGAATACCGTTACACGACGCTTGGCACGATCCGTCTGGAGCCGTTCGAGCGGACGTCGTTGACCCTGAACGGACTCTGGAAAGTTCAGGACGGCGTGAGCAGCGCCCGCCCGGCGTTTGGCGACAGGCCGGATGCTGAGCATGACGGCGGGTTCATGCCGATCGACAACGTCCGGTCGGTGGTCCGCAATACCAGCAACAGCGAGTACCGGATGTACTGGTTCGATCCGCCGTTCTTCCCCAGGCTGAAACAGGTCACCATGATGGGGGGACTGACGCTCAACCATGTTTTCAGCTCCTCCACCTTTGCGGAGCTCACGCTGAGCTATCTCACCATTCAGAACAACAATCCTTCCCACGGCGACGACCGCGACACGACGAAGATCCTTACCTGGTTCGGGCCGTTCCCGGTCGACGAAATGCCGTACGGCAAGTGGCAATTTGCCGGAAATCACCGGCTTGCGGCGTACACCTATCCAAGCTACGACGATGCCGCCGGATTGGGAGTGTTCCGTTTCCGTGGTAAAGAAGGGGATCTCTACGATGATACCCGAACCGATCAGGCCCGCGTCAAACTGGACATTGCCTCGCAGCTGGGTGAGCACCACTACGTCAAAGGAGGGGTCGAATACAACAGATTTGACCTCTCTCACAACTTCTGGGAGCGATGGAACAGGAATTCCTATAACATCTACGAATTCAATTACCATCGTACCCCGAGCCAGACCGGCGTGTACATCCAGGATCAAATGACGTTTCCGGTGATGCTCGCCACGCTGGGCGTGCGCTTCGATTACTGGTACGGCGGAGGGGGAACATGGCCGTCGGGAGATCCGTTTGCCGCGGGCGCGTTCACCCCTCAGCCATACGGCAACGACACATTGCTGGTCCAGTACCTGCAGTCCGGAAGGTCGTATATCTGGGACATGTGGGAAGCATATGATCAGGAGCATCCGGGATTCCTGCAGCCGGTCAAGAATTTCTTCAGCATCAGTCCCCGCCTCGGGATATCCTTCCCCATCACGGAGAAGGCCAAGTTCTATTTCAACTACGGTCATTTCCGCTCGGCGCCCCCCTACTACAGCATGTATATGGTGAGCTACCGCTACACGAAGAACGGCCTCTACGACATGGCCAACCCGAACCTGGAGCCCCCCCGGACGATCTCGTATGAGCTTGGCGCGGCGTACAATTTCCTCGGGCCCTACACCCTGCGTGTCGCAGGATACTACAAAGATGTCACCGGGGAACAGGGAGACGTGAACTATCAGAATGCCGCGGGCACGCTCGATTACGACAGCTGGGCGAACAACAACTACGAAGACATCGAAGGGGTAGAGATCTCCCTCGCGAAGCAGGATGACAGCTGGCTCACTGGGGTCGTCAATTTCGACTACCGGCTGAAAAAATCCGGTTACACCGGGCGGCAGACGATCACCGATTCGCTCATCAACGATCCTCAGGCCGGGTTGTACAGCGGGGCGGAAACGCAGGCCGTTCCGCAACCTGATTTGAACTTCACACTCACCCTCCGTTCACCGGGTGGAGATGGCACGGATCTCTGGCTCGATTATATCCTTGGAGGATGGAGGCTCACTTTCTACGGTGAGTGGCGGGCCGGAAGCTACTATACCTGGAACCCTTTGAACAAACCGCACCTGACCAACAACCTCCAGTGGCCGGACTACTGGATGGCGGATGTGCGCCTCAACAAGAGCTTCCGGGTTGCTGGCCTGCGCGCGACACTTTACGTGGACGTGAAGAACGTCTTTAATTTCAAAGTGGATCAGATGTCGCGTCTCTATGCCTTCGACAGGCTGAGCGGCGACGATATCAATTACTTTGCGTCGCTCCGCATGCCCATGTACGACAGTCCCGAGTTTGATGCGCTGCGCGCTGCACATCCGGGGCTGTATCTCGCAGGAGACGACCGTCTTGGTGAGCTACGATCCGGTGCGAAGCCGTACATCAACGATCCGAACCTGCCCTATTTCCTCTACGGCAAGCCGCGGGAAGTATGGGCGGGCGTGCGATTTGAATTCTGATAGGGTTGAGACGAGGCTCCTGATGGCTTTTCCTTTTTTCATCAGATCAATCCGGGTGTGTTATGCGCTTGCGTTCCTGTTGTCGCCGGTGCTCCTTCAGGCACAACCGGAAACGGAGACAGCTTCCATGCGGCTTGGCCGACTCTGGGTCGGAGTGTCCGCGAACGGCGCCAGGGCGACTTTTTCATATCTTGCAGGCTACTTTCCGAATGACCAGGACATTCTGGGCAACCGGGGGCAGGATGCCGAAGCGTACGGAGGCATGGGACTGACGTTTGCCGCGACCGATTGGCATCCCCCGGGCACCCCGGCGGATTCCCTGTTGCCAGTGGCCGTCTATGGGCCCACCAATGACTTTATGCCGAACGGCCGGGTCGTTGTGCCGATCACCAGCACCACGCGCCACCGGTTTCCCGAGATGATTGTAGATTTCGCGGAGGTGGGCCTCACCTATCCGGGGACACATGACCCCGCGGCACTCGGAGGGTACACGTACGACCATCTGATCGACGTTACCACACAGCATGTGTTCGGCGTCGACGTTCGCCGGAGAATCATGGGATGGTCCCAATCGTTCAATGACGAGTATGTCATGGTCGATCTTGAATTGACGAATATCTCCGCTGACACGCTGGAAAATTTCTACGTCAATATGAACGAGGGGAACGCCAATATGCAGTTCTCCGCGCTGAGAAACCCTCCTCCTTCGCCGGGTGAGTTTCCATCGAGTGCCGCGGCCACGTGGATGCACTACTACGGAGGACTTGTTGGAGACACGATGCGGGTATTCTACGAGTATCATGCCGACAATCCGGACCTAACCGGGGACAACATGGGCGCACCGGCGATCGCGCAGGGCGGACGGCTCCTCTACGCGCACTTCACGTACTGTGTGATCCTTCATGCATCGGACCACCCCTACAGCTCGCCGGTCGACGACGTCGATGATTTCCTGCAGCCGAAGGTGACCTATATCGGCAACGCGACCAGGTTCCCCAACCCGCCGGCGGGAAGCGATGAATACGGCAGCAGAAATTTCTGGACGATTCGCGGCGGATACTCTGACCTCTATCCCATGGATACCGTCCACTCCTGGCCGGGCACGCACCACGGGATCAACAACGATGACCGGAACACCCCTGATTATTCGCAGTATCCTGCCGGACTCAAATCGGCCACGAACAACCAGAAGCGCTTCATGAGCTTCGGTCCATATACGTTCCCTCCGGGAAC
>JAGDMJ010000259.1 GCA_017860555.1 Bacteroidota bacterium | reverse complement strand
TTGACCTTGACTATCCATGATTCTTTTCACGAACGAAACATTTCTCTATGCCGGATTCACGAAGAATGCGGGAGTCGCGAGCGTGCATGTACCTGTTGCCTCACCAATAATTCGCCTCCAAAGCTGATTCGTTGCCTCATCAATAAATCGCGTCCAAATGTTTTCGCTTTTTTCTTAATGTTGTCTGTGCTTTGGTTTCTGTCATCTTGGTGAGGCGCTCCTGGCAGGAGCTGATCTGCCGCCTGAGGTCGGCTGGATTCAACGAGCGGCGTCTGCGCTTCAAGTGAGCCTTGACGTTCGGGTCGACCGCTTCATGATTCAGGAGCCGTTGATATGGCGTCTTGGGCTCGTCGTGCTTTTTCGTCACGTGCGCACCGTCTCTGGTCTTGCTCAGGAGTTTGGCCGAGGGCAGAAAGTAATTGGTCAACAGACACAGTGGCCGGTAGAGCTCCTTGAGGCACGCCAGCTGCTTCTCGGTGTCCATACGGGCGTAGCCGATGGCCTGACGCACCACCGAGTAGTTTTTCTGCTCGACAAAGCAGCTGTCGTTCTTGCGTTGGGAGCGGCTCCGCGTGAAGGTCAAGTGCTGGTCCTGGCAGTAGAGGAAGAGTTCCTCGTTAATGAACTCAGAGCCGTTGTCAGAATCAAGGCCGAGGATCTCAAAGGGAAGCCCGCTACGCATCTCCTTGAGGGCTTCCAAGACCCACCGGCGGGCTTTGGAACGGAGCGCCCGGACCTCGGTCCAGCCCGAGGCAACGTCGGTCAGGGTGAGACTGTGGATCACATTGGAAGCGGGAATGCCCCCGTCCTGCGCCACTAAATCGGCCTCCAGGAAGCCGGGCTTGTTCTCGTCCCAGTCGCTATAGGTGCGGATCGGGATCTGGTGCTTCAAGAGTGATCCTGGGCGCGTGGTGGAGCGGCCCTTGAGCTGATACTTTGCTCGCTCGGGGGCCAAGAGCCGGTCGATGGTCGCCGGACTGACCGCGAGGAGTTTCTTGCGTTGCTCCCGCGTTAAGCCGGGAAGCTCTTCGAAACGCTCGAGCACGGGCACCACATCGCGGATGAAGGGCGCAAGGCGTTTGCCACAGAGACCGCCGGCCATGGCCCAGAGGATCTTCAGCAATCGCACGATGTCGCTCCCGTACGTTGCTGGTCGCTTGGGCGCATTCTTCCCCTTGGGTTTGGACTTCTTCAGGCCCAGGACATAGATCGTGCGCACACCGCCGATGGTGAGGACCTTCTTGCGCAGCCAGTGGGCCAGGACCCGGGCGGCGTAGGTCCGGGTGTAGCCGGTCGTGTGGGTGAACTCATCCAAGATCACCCCGCGGCCCTTCTTGCTCGCGTGTTGGTAGCGTTTGGCGGTGGCGTTGACGACCGCACGGCGTTCTCGCATGGTAAGCCTCATGGACTCCGTACCTCCTGCTGGATATGCTGGAGATACGGTACGCTAGACTCGACTTATTTTCGACGCGATTTCCCATTTGAGGCAACGAATCGGTTTCAAGGCGATTTTTGATGAGGCAATTCGTTTTCTTGCCTCTGGGGCCCGGATTTCATAAATTTCATGATGCGCACGCTCCGTTTCTACATGGCTGTGGTTCTCCTGGCGGGTTCGCCGCTGGCAGTAGCCAGCGGCGCAACCCCCAACGATTACGTCCGACTTGAAGTGCGTCCGGCCCCGGCGTTGATGCGGCCGGGAGCGAGTGGAGTCATCGAATTCCACTTCTTCCCCGCTGACGGCATCCATGTCAATGCGGATCCTCCGGTTCAGTTTTCTCTGGACTCCGCCGTCACGGTGATCATCTCCGGCAAACCCGTCATGACAACGGATCCGGCCACCGGCTATCTCTCGACCGGAGTTCCGGTGAAACAGGAGATATCGCTTCCCCGGAGCAGCAACGCTCGCCAGGTCACGGTCAAGGGAACGGTGACGTACTTCTACTGTTCGGACAGCGAGGGATGGTGCAACAGGCAGAAGGAGCGAGTCGAATTCACAATAACGCTCAAACCCTGACATTTGTGAGAATGCCGGCAGACGCAAAACGGTTGTATTTCATCTCGGACGTCCATCTCGGGCTGGGGAGCAAGGAGCAGGAACGAACGAAAGAGGATCGGCTGTTGAGTTTTCTGAAGGCCATCCTTCCCTCGGCCGAGAAACTGTTCATCGTCGGCGACCTGTTCGACTTCTGGTTCGAGTACAGGACGGTAGTCCCCAAGGGGTTTCATCGCACGCTCAGCGCCCTCCAGGATCTGACCGACCATCGTATCCCCGTGGAGTACCTTGCGGGTAACCATGATTACTGGATCGGAGACTTCTTCGCGGCAGAGTTGGGCATGACACTCCGTTTTGATCCATACGAGGCGGATCTCCAGGGCAAGCGAGTGTTCCTGCACCATGGCGACGGCCTCGCGCAGAACGATCACGGCTACAGGATGATCAAGCCGATCCTGAGGAACCGGTGGAGCATCCGGGCCTACCGCTGGCTGCACCCCGACCTTGGAGTACGGCTCGCGCGAAGGTCATCGCAAACGAGCCGAGTGTATACCTCCACCAAGGACTATGGTGAAGAGGAAGAAGGGATGCTGGCCTTCGCACGGCAAAAAATTCGCGATGGCCTGGATATTGTCGTGATGGGGCACCGTCACAAACCCCGCATAACACCGGTGGAGCATGGCACGTATGTCAACCTCGGCGACTGGATCGAATTTTTCACATACGGCGAGATGTCGCAGGGGCACATGAGCCTGAACACCTGGGATGGTGGGAAAGGATGAAACATGGATGAAGGTCGTGGAAAGATCGGAGCGCCGGACAAACACCGGAAGGATCCCGCAGAGCCATCGCATGGAGAACTCCGGAGGAGCACCCCCATGATGCGATGGTGGACGACACGACGGAAAGCATGGGCGATCGTCGGCACGCTTCTGCTTCTGGTTGCCGTGGGCTACGGCATTTACCTCTTCTCAGGGCTTCCCTCGCTGGAGCGAATCGAAAACCCGAAAGCCGAACTGGCAACGAAAGTCTTTTCCGCCGACGGCGAAGTGCTGGATCAGTTCTACATCAAAAACCGCTCGCACCTTGCACTGCAAGACATGCCAAAGTCGGTGATCGATGCCCTGATCGCCACGGAGGACAAAGACTTCCACGATCACTGGGGCGTTGATCTGATCCGTTTCATGAAAGCGATGGTCAAGAATGTGTTCGCCCTCAGGCTCAAAGAGGGTGCCAGCACCATCACCCAGCAGCTCTCGCGCAATCTGTATCTCGGACATAATGACGGGAACCTCTTTGACACGGTCACCAGGAAGATCCGTGAGTTCATCACGGCCATCCAGCTGGAGCGGAGTTTCACCAAGGATGAGATCCTGGAGTTCTATTTGAACGTCGTCTACTTCGGACGGGGAGCCTACGGTATTCAGGCAGCTTCGCAGGTGTACTTCGGCAAGCAGCCCGCCGAACTCAGTCTGGCGGAGATCTCAACACTGATCGCGGTGCTGAAAGGGCCAGGTTATTACGATCCCCTCAATCATCCCGACCGGGCAATTGGCAGAAGGAATGTGGTCATCTCCCAGATGGAGAAGTACGGCTACATTACGGAGTCGGAGGCGCTGGAAGCACGGAATGATCCGATCCAGATCCGCTCAGCGGAGGAGACACGGGTGGCCGGTATCGCACCCCACTTCGTCGAATATATCCGTCAGCAGCTCTCGCAGAAGGCAGAAAAGTACGGATTCGACATGTACCGCGATGGCGTTTCGATCTACACCACGATTGACAGCCGGATGCAGCGATACGCCAATCGCGCGATCGAAGAACATCTCACCGGCTACCAGCAGGCGTTCGATACTCAGTGGGACTGGGGAAAAGAGAAAGACGTGCTGGTGCGGGTCATTGACCAAGCGATCCGGACATCACCGGAGTACCGTACGGCGGAGAGCGGACAACTGCAGGACAGCATTTACTCTGCATTGAAGGGCAATCACGCTTGGATCGACTCCATGAAACAGGTGGCAAAGTTGATCGAAGTGGGATTCGTCGCAATCGATCCGAAGACCGGAAACATCCTCGCGCTGGTGGGAGGCCGGAATGCCAGGAACTTCAAATACGGGCTGAACCACGTGACGCAAATCCGGCGGCAACCGGGATCGGCTTTCAAGCCTTTCGTCTACACAGTGGCAATTGACAACGGGTACCCGCCGTCGTTCGAGATCCAGAACTTGCCGGTCACGATCATGATGGCAGACGGGACGCGCTGGACACCATCGAATTCCGATGGTGAGTTCGGGGGAAAGATCACCATTCGCGAAGCCATCAAGAGGTCGGTCAATATCGTGGCGGTGCGCACGATGGACCAGGGATTTGCCCCCGTCAAGCAGGTCGTCGAGTACGCGCAGCGCATGGGCATCGCATCCCCGCTTCCTCCGTATGCTTCGCTCGCGTTGGGAGCGGGAGAAGTGACGCCGCTGGAGATCACGGCCGCCTTCGGGGTCCTGGCAAATCGGGGTGTCTATGTCCAGCCAACCTCGATCCTGAAGATCGAGGACAAGGACGGAACGGTGCTCGAAGAGAGCATGCCCGCGCAACGCGAAGTGCTCAGCGAGGAGACCGCCTTCATCATGACCTCGATGCTCGAAGGCGTCGTCAACGCCGGCACCGGCGCCCACGTGCGCGATTTCTTCCAGCTCCCCGCGGCAGGGAAGACGGGAACCACCACAGATTTCGCTGATGCCTGGTTCGTCGGGTACACACCCCAGATCGTTGCAGGTGTCTGGGTGGGATTCGACAACAACAGCGTGCATTTCAAAACATGGGATGGACAGGGTGGGCGGGCGGCCGCACCTATCTGGGGACGCTTCATGAAATACGTCTACGACGATCCGAGCATCGCCATGCCGCTGGAGTATTTCGAGAAGCCGGAGAAGGTCCTGAGCGAAACGATCTGCACGGAGACAAAAAAGCTTGCCACGCCCTTCTGTCCCGAAACTGAGAAAGAATATTTCACAGAAAAAACAGTTCCGGGAAAATGCGACAGGCATTCAACGGCGCGGTGGAAGGACGGGGAAGAACCAGGCGGGACAATAAGTTTTTGATCTCACCACCAGGACGCCGAACCATCCCGGGAGCATACCCCTTGTTTCCCACCATTGTCTAATGCTCCTCCCCCCTGCTTGCCCTGGTGGTGAGACCATCGCCTTTCGGCTGTGGCTGGATCTTAATCGACAGTTAGCTCTTGCCCGAAGATATCATCAGGGTCTCCGCTGACAGGGCGGATTCCCTTTTCCTTTTTGCTTATGAGCAATAACGGGATTGTAGCCAGAGCGATGATTGCCGCAACTTTCCAGTATTTCATGAATGGCTCCGTCATCAGAAAGAGGAAGACTTTAGGAGGAGTATAACGA
>JAGDMJ010000258.1 GCA_017860555.1 Bacteroidota bacterium | reverse complement strand
ATGGGCTTCCTCGTCATCGACGAATCACCCGCGGTCAGCCTCGGTTTTCTCAGCGACCGGTTTTCGGATCTGGCACCGCTATTGGCCGCGCACAAGAAAGCGCTCGAGGAACTCATCCAGCGTGACCGGAACCACCCCTCCGTGATTGCCTGGTCCGCTGCGAACGAACCGAACCTCTGGAGCGAGCCGCATGCTCAGAGCGACGCCGCACGCCGATACTTCCGTGAAGTGTATGCGCACGTTCAGTCGCTGGATCAAGACCGGCCCGTGATTGCCATAGTCACTCCCACATTTTCGGCCGACGACGTGTCGTTGGAAGCGTGCGATGTGATCGGCATCAACCGGTATTTTGCGTGGTATACCCACCCAGCCGAACTTGAAAGGGCCCGCCGCAAGTTGAGCAAGGAGATGGACGACATCTTTGCCAGACATGGCAAGCCGATCATCATCACTGAGTGCGGCGTGGACACTGTGGAGGGATACCACGCCACGGTACCTCAGATGTTCACCGAAGAATATCAGACAGAATTTCTGAAGATGTACTGCGAGGTTGCGGAGTCCAAGCCATTTTGCGCCGGCCTTCACGTCTGGAATTTTGCCGATTTTCTCACGCCGCAGAACTTCCGGCGAGTTGTCTTGAACCGGAAGGGAGTCTTCACGCGATCCCGGGAACCCAAAAGCGCCGCGTTCTTTCTCCACTCCTACTGGTGCGCACTTCTGCGCGTGGACAAGGATCATCGGCCAAAACGTTTCAGCGACTCCCGGCTTATTCCTGATGTGAGGCCGGCACGCACATGAGAGTCCTCTCACGAAGCCATCTCGTTGCATTGGTCGTGTGCCCCCTTCTCCTTACCCAGATGGAGAGGGCTCGATCGAGTGATGATCATGCCGCTGGCCAGCCTGGCCGATCTGTTTCCTCGGTTGCGGCAAATGCTCCCGGCCGTGCGGCAGTTCTGCCAGCACCTCAGCGGTATGAGCAATTGGCGGGCTCGTTGCGATTTCTCCCATCCCGGACCGGCATAGTGCTCTCGGTCAACGATCTCGCAGGCGTTATGCCCGCCATTTCGGAAATATGCAGCACATCCGTGCTGCTCTATGGCGAGGCACCCGCACTCAACGTCAAAAAGCCTATCACAATTTGGGCCGGTGTCACAGGGCACGACTTGAGCTTCGACCGGCTCTGCAAGAAGCATGGAATCACGCCCGGAGACACACTTGGCAGGGAGGGGTACACGCTCGTTGTCGCGGACAAAGAGATACTGATCGCCGCCCGAGAAACGCCCGGGTTGTTCTATGGCCTCATGACCGTGAACCAGATCCTGCGCGGAGCGGCAGGAGCCGACGGGGTCATCCGAAGGTTGCGGATCATCGACTGGCCGGATCAGCGGGTACGGGGCGTCATGGACGATATCAGCCGTGGCCCCGTGCCGACCCCGGAGTATTTCCGCCAGCAGATCCGACGTCTGGCCGAAATGAAGGTCAATACGATCTCCTACTATACCGAACACGTGGTGGCCACCCGGAGCCATCCCGAGTTCGCGCCGCCGGGGGCCGCACTGTCGATTGACGAGTGGAAGGCACTGGCAGGGTTTGCACGCAAATATCACATCGATCTGGTCGGGGGCTTTCAATCGTTCGGCCACTTCGACAAGATCCTTGCCCACCCACGCTACGCACACCTTGCCGAAGGCAAGAGCCTGCTCTCTCCCGCGTTCGAGGAGAGCTATGCACTGCTGCGCGACATTTACAGCGAGATGGTCCCTGCCTTCAGCGCGCCATTCTTCATGACGCATTGTGACGAGACGTTTGACCTGGGCAAGGGACCATCCCGGAAGCTCGTGGACAGCCTCGGCATCGGCAGGGTCTATGCCGGCCATATCCTTCGGCTGCATGAAATGCTCCGTGCGCTGGGCGTAAGGATGATGATCTGGGGAGATATCCTGTTGGAACATCAGGAAGTCCTCGATCTTATCCCGAAGGACGTCGTAATCGGCACCTGGACCTATGATTCGCTTGCCGATTACCATCGGTATATCAAGCCATTCCAGTCGAAGGGCTTTGATGTACTCGTGACGCCTGGCGTCCTGAACTCCTTCAGTGTCCTTCCCAACTTCCGTGTTTCACGAGAGAACATTGCACGTTTCATCCGTGACGGGATCGCCAACAAGGTCCTGGGGACCATGACCACGGTCTGGGACGACGGCGGAAACGCGCTGTTCTCCCGTGATTGGTACGGCGTAGCATTTGCCGCCGACCGGATGTGGCATTGCAATATATCGGACACCACGTATGATGCCCGCTTCGACGTGGCGCTCTACGGTGACCACGCGAAGGGGATCAGTCGCGGCATACAGCATCTGCTGCGGCTCACGGAGCTGACGCCGACGGACGGTTTCAACGAGCGGAGCATCTGGTCGCCGGTCCTCCCCGACAGCGGACGCATGCTCAGGTTGAACGTGCTGGAGTGGGATCAGGTACTCGATATCGCCCGCAGTGCAGACTCCCTGTTCCAAACCGGCCAGCCGCTGATCTATCAAGGTGACATCGAAGCCCTCAGGTTCTCGGCAGATCTCTTCCAGGCAGCAGCACGGCTGCGTCTGGGCGTTCTGCGGGCCGCCGGGTTATACGGCAGGGCTGTGACCACCGCGGCCGGAGGGGGAGCATCGCCGCGGACCCACCTGCTTGAGACGCTCGAAATCCTTGCTTCCTTGCGGGCAGAGTTCATGGGTTTGAAAAGCAGATATGCCGCACTCTGGCTCGCAGAGAACAGACTTCATGCCCTGGGAGACATGGAGGTGAATTACGATGAGGTCATTGCCAGGCTTGCTGATACAGGGCGACGAGTCCGTGCCGCCTTAGGGTGTCTCGAAAGGAACGAACCGCTGCCTCCTCCACCTGCGGCGCGGCTGGCGATCTTGGAGTCGGTTGGGTGGTACTTTCGCGACTGGCTTGTCGCCGGCCCCATGAACGGGAATCAACTGGATATCGATCGGCTCACGACGATGGGCGGAGAAAAGAACGCGGCTCCATTGGTCACACAGGAATTCCAGAGCGACAATGTGACACAACGGTGGAAGAGGCTCTCACTGCAAATCCCGGAGGTGGACTTCGGAGCGCAGAATCCCGGGGCCCGAAATGCGACGGTCTACGCGTATGCCACGCTCGAGAGCCCGTCGGCCCGAACGATCCGCGCGCTTATCGGTGTGGGGGGAACGTGTCGGCTCTTCGTGAATGGAGAGCTGGCATATGAGAGGCGGCAGGAAGACTCTCTTGTCGTTGATGGGCATGAAACACAGCTGCCGCTTCAGGCGGGAAAGAACCGCCTCCTCTTCAAGGTCTGCGGGGGAGAGGGTGGATCGTGGGGCTTTTCATTCCAACTGCCCGGCACCGATGTCCGCGGACGGAAAAACAGATACAGGATCCGATGATGAGCGATGAACAGTTGACCGACAGTGGGATGGCGGGAACGAAGGGTTCTGTCGTTGGAACATCACAAACAACTCAGCCGCCGGGAAACGCACGATCATCGAGATTGAAGAAGCTTAGCGTGTACCTCGCAGCATACTCGCCGGCAATCTTCCTGATCGGCTACAATATCGGCACAGGGAGTGTCACGACCATGGCGACCGCCGGTGCGGAGCACGGGATGATGATGGTCTGGCCGCTGCTGCTCTCCTGCATCTTCACCTACATTCTCATTCTCACATTTGGCCGCTATACGGTGGTCACGGGCGAAACGTCGTTGTACACGTTCCGGAAGCACTTTGGGAAGCCGTTGACTCTCTTTGTGTTAGGTTCCTTCCTTTTCAGCGAGTGGATCTCCAGCATGGGTGTCATGGCGGTGGTCTGTCAGGTGATACAGGAGTGGTCACGACCGCTCACGCCTGATGGCCAGGGGATCAACACGGTGATTTTGGCGCTTCTGAATGGCGCACTTCTCTACGCGTTCTTCTGGACCGGAAGGCACAAGTTCTTTGAGCTCGTGCTCACAGTGTTTGTGACGATCATGGGCGTCTCTTTCCTCCTGAGCATGTTCATGGTTATCCCTGATCCGATGGAGGTCCTGAAAGGCCTGGCTCCCGCGCTGCCCCGTGACGGCCAGACGGCGCTCCTGATGGCCGGCATGGTCGGGACGACGATGGGTGCCATCCTCTTTGTGGTGCGCTCGATCCTGGTTCAGGAGAAAGGGTGGAAGGTCACGGACTTCAAACAGGAGAAACGCGACGCGTTCGTTTCGGCGCTCCTTATGTTCCTGCTGAGCGCGGCCGTCATGGCCTGCGCGGCCGGCACTCTCTTTCCCCGGGGCCTCCACATCGTGAACGCGATTGACATGGTGACCCTGCTGGAACCGCTGGCGGGACGATTTGCCATCTCGATCTTCGTTGCCGGCATTGTGAGCGCAGGGCTCTCGTCGCTTTTCCCGATCATTCTGCTCGCGCCGTGGCTCATCGCCGACTACAAGAATAGCCCACGTCAACTCCGCACGCCCGGGACCAGGCTGCTCGTGCTTTTCACCGTAAGTTTCGGGCTCGTCGTACCCATCTTCGGTGGGCGCCCGGTGCTGATCATGATCGCTTCACAGGCCCTCTGCGCAGCCGCCTCGCCACTCGCCATCCTGTTCATGATGATACTGCAGAACAGGAAGAGCATCATGGGTGAACATCGAGCAACTCCGTGGTTGAATTTCTGGCTCGGGAGCGCATTAGTGTTCACGATCATCATCGCGGTGATCGGTATTGTCGGGGTCGTAGATCTCTTCGCCAATGGGAGTTTTTCATGACGACCTCTGCACGGTTCCCGGACCGTATCGTCTGCTCGTACCTCTTCACGATCACAAAGCACGGCTATCCTCCTCCGGCCGAAGGTATGCCGCAACATCTGCGGGAGATGCAGGCGATGGGGTTTACCTCGGTCGAGTTGGAGGGAATCAGGAGAGAACATCTGCTTGAGGTCTACCAGAAGAAGGACGAGATCGCGCGCACAGCGCGAGACCTGGGCCTTCAAGTTCCCATCTTTTGCACCGTCCTGCCGGGTCTCGCTTCCTGGAACAGGACGGAACGACAGGAGAACCTCAGCCTGTTGCGAAAAGGATGCGAGGTTGCCCGAAGCCTGGGATCACGCACCGTTTTGGACAATGGTCCATTACCTCCATACAGGTTTTCGGGAGATATCCCCGTGGTGAGGCATTACGACGCGGATGTCCTGCTCGGGGCCGCGCTCCCCGCCGACCTCAACTGGAAAGAGTACTGGAAATCGCTCATCGACACCTATCGGGCCGTCTGCGACACGGCCGCCGACTATGGCCTCACGTACACCATGCACCCATCGCTCGGAGTGCTTTCGGCGACCACGGATGGATTTCTGCACCTCTCTGATGCGATCGGCCGCCCCAACCTCCGGTTTGT
>JAGDMJ010000257.1 GCA_017860555.1 Bacteroidota bacterium | reverse complement strand
CTGTTTGAGGATGTCTCCTTCCGCATAGGGCCGCACGACCGCATCGGACTGGTGGGGTCGAACGGGGCCGGGAAGACTACCCTTTTGAAGATGCTGGTAGGCGATATTACGCCCGAAACAGGCGAAATTGCCAGGGCAAAGTACGTCACGGTGGGATACCTTCCGCAGGAAGGAATGTCCACCGCCGGAAAAACGCTCTACAGCGAGGCGGAATCCGTCTTCGGCGACATCCTGGAAACTCAGACGCGACTCGATGAGCTCCACCAGCGCATGGGAGAGACCGCCGACCATGAGTCGGAAGAGTTCAAGGAAATGCTCGAAGTGTACGGCGAGCTGCAACACAAGATGGAGGCTTCGGAAGCCTTCCGCCTGAAGACCAATGTGGAAAAGGTCCTGATGGGCCTCGGCTTCACCGAACGCGATTTCTCGCGTGATACGGGAGAGTTCAGCGGCGGGTGGCAGATGCGCATCGCGCTGGCCAAGCTCCTCCTCATGCAGCCGTCGCTCCTGCTCCTGGACGAGCCCACCAACCACCTTGACCTGGACTCGCTCCAGTGGCTTGAGGAGTACCTCCACTCCTACGAAGGGGCGGTGATGATCGTCTCGCATGACCGCCGCTTTCTGGACAACATGACCAGAAAAACGTACGAGCTCAGCATGGGCAACCTGACCGAATACGCCGGGAACTTCTCCTTCTATATTGTGGAGAAGGAGGAAAGGAAGGAACAACAGCTCGCCGCGTACAGGAACCAGCAGCAACAGATCAAGCAGACCGAGCGGTTCATCGAGCGCTTCCGGTACAAGGCCACGAAGGCACGACAGGTGCAGAGCCGCATCAAGCAGCTGGAAAAGCTGGACCTGATCGAGATCGAGGACGAGGAAGGAGGCATTCATTTTTCCTTCCCACCTGCCCCATCGTCCGGCCGTTCGATCATGGAACTCCGCAACATCAAGAAAAGCTATGGCTCGCTCAAGGTCTTCGGAGGTGTGGACTTCGATATCGACCGGGGAAACAGGATCGCCTTTGTGGGCGTCAATGGCGCCGGCAAATCCACGCTTTCGCGCATCATCGCCGGGGTGGAACCGTTCGATACCGGAGAGCGCCGGGTGGGGCACAACGTCATCATCTCCTATTTCGCACAGCATCAGGCTGAGGAATTGAACCCCACGTATGACGTGCTGCAAACAGTAGATGAAGTGGCGACCGGCGACATCAGGAAGCGCTTGCGGACCTTGCTTGGCTGCTTCCTCTTTCGCGGCGACGATGTCTTTAAGAAGGTGGGAGTCCTCTCGGGCGGGGAGAAAAGCCGGCTGGCCTTGGCGAAGATGCTGCTACAGCCGACCAACCTGATTATCATGGATGAGCCCACCAATCACCTGGATATGCGGTCCAAAGGAGTACTCCAGGAAGCGCTGGCGGAGTTTGAGGGGAGTTACGTGATTGTTTCCCATGACCGCGATTTTCTTGATCCGCTTGTCAACAAGGTCGTGGAATTCCGCCGGGGGCGGGTCAAGACGTATGGCGGCAACGTCAGCGACTATCTTTACGCGAAGCAGAAGGAGTCGGAAGGTGCGGCTCCCGTACAGGCCGGGAAACAGATCACCGTTCAGCTGACGGAGAAGGAGCGGAAGCGGCAGGAAGCCGAACTGCGGCAGCGGCGCTATGAAAAGACCAGACCGGTTCAGGCCAGGATCGACGCGATCGAGAAAGCGATCGAGCGGGATGAAGCCGAGAAGGTCGCCATTGAAGAGCTGATGGGGCATCCGGATTTCTACAAGGAGGGAGAAAGGGTGAAGGAGATCACTGCGCGCTACAAGGAGCTGGAGCAGAAGCTGCCCGAAGCGTATTTCCGGTGGAACGAGCTGACCAAACAGCTGGAGCGGATCAACGAGGAATTTGCACCCCGGGGGGATGGCACAGAGGGAGGCAAGCTGTGAAGCGAGGAGAGGAACTGACGCTGCACCTGGAGAGTGCCGCGTTCGAGGGGAAGAACATCGCGCGCTTGAACGGGCTGGTGGCTTTCGTGCGGGGAGGGGTGCCGGGCGATGATGTGCGTGTGCGTGTCACACGGACAAAGAAGTCGTTTATCGAGGCGGATGTCCTTGAGGTGGTTCGGCCTTCGGTGATCCGGGTGGCACCGCGCTGCCGGTACGTGGGTGTATGTGGGGGGTGCAAGTGGCAGGAGGTGGATTACCAGGCGCAGCTGGAGTTCAAGCGGCAGCATGTAATCGATGCCCTTGAGCGGATCGGCGGGTTCTCAGGCATTTCCGTCAATCCCACGCTTGGCTCTCTAGACATGTACTTCTACCGCAATAAGATGGAATTCTCCTTCGGGGCGAAGTGGCTGACCCGACAGGAGATGGATGCGGAAGCAAATGCAGGAACAGAGCATCGAGCGCTGGACCGTTTCGCCCTCGGGCTGCATATCCCGGAACGGTTTGACCGGGTGCTGGACATCGAAGAATGCTGGCTCCAATCGGAGACCAGCCGCGAGATCGTGAACTTCGTTCGGGAGTTCTGCAAGGCGCGGGGGCTGGACATCTACTCGACCGTTACGCATATCGGGTTTTTGCGCAACCTGGTGATTCGCCAGAGCAGGCATACGGGAGAGTTGATGGTGAACCTTGTCACGCTGGACGACCGCCCGGTGTTGATGCAGGAGCTGTGCAGCGAGCTTCTCCGGCGCTTTCCCTCCATCACGACATTCGTCAACAACATCACGGAGCGAAAGTCTCAGGTGGCCATCGGCGACCGGGAAGTGGTCTATCACGGGGCGGGGACGATCACCGAGACGATCGGGAAACGCACGTACCGCATTTCGGCGAACTCCTTTTTCCAGACCAACACATTGCAGGCGGAGAGGCTGTACGATGTGGCGAAGAAGATGGCATCTCCGACGGAAGAGGATGTGGTATTCGACCTGTACTCCGGGACCGGCACGATCGCGCTGCATGTAGCCGACGATGTGGCGGAAGTTGTGGGGATCGAGTCCGTGGCGGCGGCGGTGGAGGATGCCCGGCGCAATGGTGAGGTGAATGGGGTGAAGAACTGCACATTCATCCTGGGCGATCTGAAGGACTGTTTGACGAAGGATACCGGCTGGCTCGCGCAGCACCCACGGCCGTCGGTGATGATCATTGACCCTCCGCGCAGCGGGATGCACGAGAAAGTGGTGAAGCAGGTGGTGGAGCTTGCCCCGCAACGGATCGTATACGTGAGCTGCAATCCCGCCACGCAGGCGCGCGACCTGAAGCTGATGACGGGGCCAGGGCAGTACGTGATCAAGGAAGTGCAGCCGGTGGACATGTTTCCGCATACGTATCACATCGAGAACGTGGTGCTCTTGGAAAAGATGGCCACCGACGATCACAGATAACGAACTATGGTTCGCAGATGAACAGATTGTGGATGAACACGGAGGGATGACGGACACGCGTAGGGAAATCTGTCGAGGTGGGTGCCTGAGACGAGCAGCGCTCTACGAATTGCGTTGATGGTTCATCGGTGGCCCAACCCACCACGCCCCCGCATTGCTTCTTAGCCCCGGAAGACCTACCTTAGTCCCATGCTGCACCGATCCTTCCTTCGTTCCCTGTCATTGCTCCTGCTTCCTCTTGGCTTCCTTCTTGCAGGACCCACTCCGAAAACCGTCATAGCGGTGCGCACGGAGGCTGCACCCGTGTGTGATGGTCAGCTCAATGAGCCGCAATGGCAGACTGCGAAGGCCGCGATGGACTTCACGCAGTTTGACCCGGCCGAGGGCGCGCTCCCTACCGAGCTCACGTCGGTGCGCCTGCTCTACGACGATCATGCACTCTACGTGGGGGTGATCTGCTATGATTCCAGGCCCGAACAGATCGTCAAACAGCTCACCCGGCGGGATAGGGCATCCGAAGCCGACCGGTTCACGGTCATGATCGACTCCTACTTCGACCGCCATACGGCGCTCGTCTTCTCGACGAATGTATCGGGCGTCCAGACCGACGGCGTTCTCTCTCAGGAAGGCAATGTCTATGATGTTACCTGGGATGCGGTCTGGAGCGTGGCGACCAGGCACTACCGTGACGGCTGGTCGGCGGAATTCGAGATCCCATACAATGCGCTCCGGTTCGCGGAACGGGATGACAGCACATACGAGTGGGGCATAAATTTCCGCCGCTACATCAGCCGAAAGAAAGAGACCGATGAATGGGTCATGGTACCCAGGAAGGAAATGCTCCAGATAACGCGATGGGGTACTGTTCAGGGAATCCACCACATTGCGCCGCCGCTCCATCTTGACCTGCTGCCCTATGTGTCCACCACAGGAACGTACAGATCCGCCGGCCTGGATCAGGGACTCCCTTCGGCCTACGAAACCCGCATAGGGATGGACCTCAAGTACGGACTGACAAGAAATTTCACACTCGATGCCGCACTCTATCCCGACTTCGGCCAGGTGGAAGTGGATCAGGCAGTGCTGAACCTGACGGTCTTCGAGCCGTTCTTCCCTGAGAAACGCCCCTTCTTCGTGGAAGGGTCGCAGATGTTCGCTTTCGGAACGAGCATCGATAACACCTCCATGCCGCTCTTCTTCTCGCGCAGGATCGGGAAGAGCCCTTCCGGCAGCTACAGCGTCTCGGCGCCGGAAGGGGGAGTGGTGGAGGACAATCCTCTCGTGACCGATATTCTTGGGGCAGCGAAGGTCACCGGGCGGACCAACTCGGGATTTTCGCTCGGCGTCATCAGCGCAGCCACGGGGGAGGAGAACGCGGTGATCAGGGATGCTGCCGGGGTCACGTCGGAAGTGATGACCGAGCCGCGCGGCCTCTATGCTGCCATGAGGGCGAAGCAGGATTTCGGCGGCACGTCCTGGGTTGGCGCAATGGCGACCGCCGTGGGACACGAGACGCAGAATCCGTCGTTCTCGGGAGGGGTCGACTGGAACCTCCGCTTCGATGATGGAGGCTACACCTTCGACGGGTATGTTGCCGGCGCGCGCGCTTCAAGCGCGACCGACAGGGACGGCCTTGCCTCGCGTCTGCTGTTCTCGAAGATTGCCGGAGAGCACTGGCTGTACGTGGCTTCGGCCGATCTTGCCACCCGGAACTACAACCCCAATGACATGGGGTATTTTGCGCGTCCGCATGACCGCGGGGGATATATCCAGGCGCTCTACCGGGAAAATTTCGCGGAGGGGATCTTCCGCCGTTACAGCCTTTCTCTCGTACCGGAATTCCGCTGGAACTGGGACGGCATCAAGACGTTTGCGCAGGTGGAGGCAACCGCGTCGGCCGAGTTAACGAATTTCTGGCGTTCGACCTTCTCCTATCGCCGCATCCTCGAAACGTATGAAGACGAGGAGCGGGGCATCATCGGATTGCGCAAACTCCCCGCGGCACATGCGTTTCAGCTGCAGGTAAAGAGCGACGAGAGGAAGGATGTCT
>JAGDMJ010000256.1 GCA_017860555.1 Bacteroidota bacterium | reverse complement strand
ACATGCGGCACGTCTCTCGCAATTTTCGGATCCCGCTATGAAATGATGAACCGTCCCAAACGGTTCCATTGAACCCCACATTGGCCATCTGGTCAGATATGGCCACCCAAACCCCTCCTCCGGCCCCAAACAGCTGGTTTTTTCCTCCCTTTTCCGACAATTCGTTGGCATGACATTAGTACACACCAGGTTGCGCTCAGGCTTCAATTCTTCTGAAGGTCGTCAATGCCCCAGGCCAGCATTCTGATTGTCGAAGATGAAAGAATCGTCGCCACGGATATCCGTCAGCGGTTGACGTCCGTTGGCTATACGGTGGTGGGCATTGCGTCGACCGGGGACGAGGCGATTGAGATGACGGAGCGGACCTCTCCTGAACTGGTGCTGATGGACATCACGCTGAAGGGGGAGATGGACGGCGTCCAGGCGGCGGCGACCATTCTTTCGCAACGCGACATTCCCATTCTTTACCTGACGGCCCACGCAGACAGCGGCACGCTCGAGCGCGTGAAGTCCACGGGTCCATTTGGATATATCCTGAAGCCGTTCGATGAGCGGGATCTGCTCACGACGGTCGAGATGGCCCTATATAAATTCTCGACTGACAGGAAATTGCGGGAAAGCGAGCGATGGCTTTCCACAACTCTGAGGAGCATCGGCGATGCGGTGATCACCACGGACCGCCACGCGAAGATCACCTTCATGAATCCTGTTGCGGAAAAGTTCACCGGCTGGACTCAGGCGGAGAGCGTTGCACGGGAACTCAGCGAGGTCTGTCGCATCGTCAACGAGGCAACCGGAATCGTTGAAGAGAATCCCGCGCTGCGGGCGATTCGTGACGGAACGGTGAGTGCCCGCACGAACCATTGCGCCATCGTCGCGAAGGATGGGACGCGCACGTCGGTGGAGCATATCGCATCGCCTATCAAGGACGACAAAGGAGCGATCCAGGGATCGGTGCTGGTCCTCAGGGATATTACCGCGCGGCGCAAATCGGAGGATTCGCTGCGTGAAAGTGAGGAGAGGTTTCGCGGTGCGTTCGAACACGCCAACTCCGGGATGGCGCTCGTTGGGCTTGATGCGACATTCCTGAAAGTGAATCGCGTGCTGTGCGAAATGCTGGGCTACATGGAGGAGGAATTGCTCCGCCTGACTATGCGGCAGGTGGTACATCCGGGCGACCGCAGCGAGGACGAGTCGGATGTCCGGCGGATGTTGAACGGGGAGTTTTCCACCCGCCTGGTGGAACGGCGGTACGTCCACCGTTCAGGCAGCACTGTCTGGGTCCTGATCAGCACCACCCTGGTCTGCAGCGCGCAGCAGGTGCCCCTGTACATGGTCGTGATGGTCCAGGATATCACCGAGCGGAAGAGCGCGGAAGACGAACTGAGAGTGCAGAAAGCGTACTTCCAGCGCCTCTTCGAGAAGTCCCCCGAAGGGATCGTCATCCTCGATGGGAACGATTGCATCGTCGAAGTGAACCGTGAGTTCACAGCCATGTTTGGCTATTCCATCGTCGAGATTCGAGGGAAAAAGGTCAACGACATCCTGGTTCCCCCGGAGTTGAAGGCCGAGGCGGAGCGGCTCTCCTGGGGAGTGTATCATGATCAGATCGTGAACTTTGACACCGTCCGCCGGCGGAAGGATGGCACGCTGATCGATGTCTCCGTGCTGGGATCGCCCATTACACTTGACGGCGCAAACGTCGGTTGTTACGGAATCTACCGGGATATCACGGAGCGCAAGCGCGCGGAGGAGCAGCTATTGAAGCTCTCGCGTGCGGTGGAGCAAAGCCCCGCGTCAATTGTCATCACGGATACCCATGGCACGATCGAATACGTGAACGCCCGCTTCCTCCAAATCACGGGGTATACAGCCGAGGAGGCCATAGGGGCGAATCCCCGCCTGCTGAATTCGGGCCTGGAGCCACGCGAGAAATATGCGCAGCTCTGGTCCACGATCACGGCGGGAGGGGAGTGGCGGGGAGAGTTCCTCAACCGCAAGAAGAACGGAGACCTGTTCTGGGAATTCGCGTCCGTTTCCGCCATCAAGAACCGGGACGGAATCGTAAAGCATTATCTTGCCGTCAAGGAGGACATCACCGAACGGAAGAAGGCCGAGGAGCAGCTTGCCCAGGAGCGCAACCTGCTGCGAACGCTGATCGACAATCTGCCGGACTACATTTTCGTGAAGGATGCCCGCTGCCGGTTCATGATCGCGAACACCGCCCAGCTGAACCTGCTGGGAGAATCGCGGCCTGAGTATGTCAGCGGTAAAACGGATGCTGATTACTTTCCTTCCCGATATGCCGCACAGACCCTGGCGGCCGAGCAAGAGGTCATTCGCTCGGGGGCGCTTCTCATCAACCACGAGGAACCGTTCACGGACCGCGCCGGGAACCAGCGCTGGGTGCAGACCACGAAAGTCCCGCTGCGCGACAGCAAAGGAAACATCGTCGGCCTCGTGGGCCTTTCCCACGACATTACTGATCGGAAGCGCGCCGAGGCGGAGCTCCAGGAGAGCGCGCGGCGGCTGCAAAGCATTATCGAGGCGGTGGATGAGGGCATCACCGTGAGCGACCGGTCGGGGCACTTCGAGGTGTTCAATTCCAAGATGGAGGCCATCACCGGTTACACCCTCAACGAGGCCAACAGTACGGGGGACTTCTTCTCGTTGCTTTGCCCGCCCGCCCGCAATCCGGAGCAAGCTTCGACACGGCTGCACGAGATCATCGAGACAGGTGGATGCTGTGAACTTGAGATGACGATCCGCACGAAAACGGGGGAGGAGAAAGCGTTGCTTGTGTCCACCTCGGTGGTCCGCTACAAGAACCGCGACATGGTGCTGAGCGCATACCGGGATATCACCGGACGGAAGCGGGCGGAGCGGGACATGTCCATGTATGCGAAGCAGCTTCTGAAGGCCAAATCCAATGCCGAGGAGCAGGCGCGGGTACTCGAAGAACAGGCGCGTGAACTCGCTCTGGCCCGGGAGGCGGCGCTGCAGGCCTCCCGCCTGAAATCGGAGTTTGTCGCAAACATGAGCCATGAGATCCGAACCCCGATGAACGGCGTCATCGGCATGACTGGGTTGCTGCTGGACACCCGGCTCACCATGGAACAGAGGGAATACACGGATATCATTCGGACATCGGGAGAGGCCCTGCTTTCCATCATCAACGACATCCTCGATTTCTCCAAGATCGAAGCGGGTAAGCTCACGCTTGAACTCATCGATTTCGACCTCCGGGCGCTGGTCGAAGATTCGGTGGATATGCTCGCGCAGAAAGCCCATGAAAAAGACCTGGAGTTGATCTGCTACGTCAGCGAAGACATACCGACCGCGCTCCACGGCGATCCCGGCCGCTTGCGTCAGATCATCATCAATCTCCTGGGCAACGCGATCAAATTCACCGAGACGGGAGAAGTGAGCGTGGATGCGGCACTCGAACGGGAAACCGAACACGATGTCCATGTGCGTTTTGCCATCCGCGACACCGGGATCGGGATATCGGAGGAACACCGCCAGCGGCTTTTCAAGTCCTTCTCGCAGGCGGACGGCTCCACCACGCGCAGGTACGGCGGCACGGGCCTGGGCCTCGCCATTTCCAAGCAGCTCGTGGAAATGATGGCGGGAGCCATCGGTGTGCAAAGCCAGCCCGGTGTCGGCAGCGAGTTCTGGTTCACCGTTCAGATGGAAAAGCAAAGCAAGCCGGCGCCTGCCGTGCGCCCGCGGGCCACGCTTGACGATGTGCGGGTGCTCATCGTGGATGACAACCGTACCAGCCGGACGATCCTCTCTCACCTTGTTGGCCGGTGGGGGATGCGCAGCGTCGCCGTGGAAAGCGGCGAACTGGCCCTTGGAGCGCTCCGGGAGGCGCTGGCTACGGAGGATCCCTACACGATCGCGCTGCTGGATATGCAGATGCCGGAAATGGACGGGGCGTCACTCGCCAGGGAGATCAAAAGCGATCCCACTCTTGCAGGACTTCCGATCGTTGTGTTGACATCGTGGGGCCATGGGAACGAATCCATGACCGCTTCGGATATCTCCGCTACACTCACCAAGCCGGTCAAGGAATCCGCACTATTTGACACGCTTGCACATATCCTTGGAACGGCCGAGAAGGGAGATGTGGTGCAGGCAGGCGCAACGGGCTCGCCGGAACCCGGAGAGGTTCTACGGATCATCCATCCTCTTCCTTTACGCGTCCTGGTAGCAGAGGACAACGCCATCAACCAGAAGGTCGCCCTGCGCATGCTGGACAAACTTGGTTGCCGGGCGGATGTTGTCGCGAACGGCCGGGAGGCAGTGGAAGCATTGAAGCAAATGCCCTACGATCTTGTGCTCATGGACTGCAACATGCCCGAAATGGATGGATTTGATGCGACCGCCGTCATCAGGCACATGGAAGGAGACCAGAGGCACACAATCATTGTCGCGATGACGGCAAACGCGTTGCGGGGCGACAGAGAGCGCGTGCTTGCCGCGGGAATGGACGATTACCTCGCAAAGCCGGTCAGCCAGAAAGAGCTGGCGGTCCTTGTCCGCGAATGGACGCTGAAAATCCGGGGCAATGGAAACGAGACACATGGAACCGAGAGCACGGGCCACAGCCCGGAGGCAGCTCCGGAGGAAGTCATCGACTCGAAGCGCCTGGCGGAATTGCGTGAGCTGGCAGAGGGTGAGGATCCGGGCTGGCTGCAAAGCCTCGCGGAAATGTATCTCTCTGATGCCGCACAGCACATCGAGGATCTGCGCGAAGCGGCAAAGACGGAGAATGCGGCAGCAGTCGGACGAATCGCCCATGCATTGAAGGGAAGCAGCAGAAACATCGGCGTCTTGAATATCGTCGCCACCTGCCAGCAACTGCAATCACTTGGGGAGTCCGGTGTCTGGGCGGGCGTTCCGGGCCTGCTGAGGGAGCTGGAAGCGGAGGCCGTGCGGGCGGAAGTGGAACTGAGGCGGCTCTACGGAATTCCGACGAATCAATCACCAAAGTCCATAGGCGCGTCGTGAAGATACTTATTGCGGAAGACGACCCGGTCTCGAACATTGTTCTGACAACGAAGTTGAAAAAGCTCGGGCATGAGGTGATCGCGACGAACAACGGGCGTGATGCTTGGTATGCGTACCGGACCAATGCCCCCCATATCCTGATCACCGACTGGGTCATGCCTGTCGTTGATGGACCGGATCTCTGCAGGATGATCCGGGCGGATGCAAGGATACAGTACACGTATATTATCATGCTGACCGCTTCGGATAGCACCGGGAGTTATATCGCCGGGATCAATGCGGGGGCGGATGATTTTGTCACCAAGCCGTTTGACTTTGATGGGCTGACAGCGAGGCTGCGCGTCGCCGAACGGGTATTGAACCTTCAATCGGCCGTCGACCAACTCGAGGGGCTTCTCCCGATCTGTTCCTACTGCAAAAAGATCCG
>JAGDMJ010000255.1 GCA_017860555.1 Bacteroidota bacterium | reverse complement strand
GCGCCGCCCGGGCAGATAACAATTGCGGCGCCGTTGGGCTTCTCGGGAAAGTAGAACGTCAGCGTAGGCCTATCGCCGGCGCTTTCTCCTCGCGCATCCGGTGCTCCGTTGGGCCAGAGGTACTCGACCGTAGACCTTTGTGAATAGCTGCAGTGCCCGGCCAGGAGCGCCAGGGGTAGGAGGAGGGAAAAGAGGCCAGGGGTACTCATGGAAGCGGTTCTTTCATTTGATCAGATAAATGGAAGTGCAAGGGGTACTTTCCATGCCCCATGACCGTCTCAATCAGCGCCTTCGCGTTTTCCAGAGGAATGTCATCATGAAGGCTGTGATCGGTGGAAAGCATATAGCCACCCCCTGGAGCCCCGATCTTCAAGCATTCCAGTGTTTCCCTGATGACGTCCTCCTTGGTACCGGTGACCATGGTCGTCTTGTTGTTGACGTTGCCGATGGGGCACACGCGTCCGCAGTACCTCTGCTTCACCTTCGCCAGGTCCATTGAGGCGGCCTTCTCTACCGGATGATATGCATTGATCCCGGTCGCTACCAGATCGTCAAGAATATCCCAGAGGTTTCCGTCATTATGCATGATGACAGGAACTCCGTACGCCTTCAAACCCTTCACAAGCCTTTCAAACGGTTTTGTGAAGAACTCCCGGAACTGATCGGGCGAGATGAGCAATCCCGACGTGGCTCCCCAGTCATCAGAAATATGGAAAGCATCCACGCCCCCCGTACCGAAGGCAAGCTTCGCTGACCCGAGGGCCCACTCAACAAACGCATCCGCCATCTCATGTACCAGATCGGGATCCATGAACAAAGAGACGGACAGTGTCTCAAAGTCCATAAGATACCATGTCATCATCGTGAAAGGCCCCAGGAGACCGGCGACGACGGCAAGCTGATGATCGTTTGCGCCGATCACGTCCTTCAGGATTTTGAGCCTGCCGGGCATTTCGACTGACGGCATCGTGTAGTTCGCCCAGTTTTCGCGGCTCTTCACAGGCGTGTCGATCTGAGCGATGATCGGCCATCCATTCTTCCGGTATGTGACGCCCCATTCGTCACGATAGATTTCGTCCTGTGCATGCGGCACGTCCTCAATTCCGCAAAAGCCGTTGATGGGAGCCCAGATGACGTCCAGCCCGAGCTTCGCCGCCATCTGCACCTGCGTCTTCCCATCATACAATTCGGTGGTGTACCCCATCACCTCTTTCTGATGTTTGAGGCTGAACAAGTACTCCCAGATGGGCACTCTGTCGGGAGTGCCTCCGTTGAGCGCACAGAGGACACGTTGGCGTGAAGTCATTGTTGCTCCCTTGATGTGTTCCTTAATCCTGGTGAAAGACTTCCACGAGTTCAACGACAACCGGTGAATCGTCGGGATTGACTTCCATGATGTCCGACATGAAGGTCCACCACTTTCGGACAATAGGAGCTTGCGGCAGCCGGTCAGCGGTATTGTGCTCGCTGAGTTTTTGCGTGGCAAAGAGTGTATTGGTTCCCCCATCAAGGTATATGGAGTAGTCACTCACGCCCGCTTCGGAGAGCTCTCGTGCAAGCTCGGGCCAGATCTCGTCGTGGCGCTTTTTGTATTCCTTTTCGAAGCCGGGTTTCAATTTCATTGTGAAGGCTGCTCGTTTCATGTTATGCATTCCCGAGATTGGTGATAGCTCCCATGTTTCCTGCAAAGCTCGATGAACTTCAGCACTCTGTCCGGCGACACATCGGGCTGCAGGATATGCGCCGGTGCGATCATGTACCCCCCATCGTTCCCCAAGATGGAGATCTTCTCGACAATGTCCTTTTCGAGCTCTTCGTCCGTCCCGTTGGGCAGGAGATCTTGCTGGTCAATCGCGCCCCAGAAGGCGAACTTATCCCCGAAATGCTCCTTCATGTCCCGGGGAAGATGTCCAGGGACTCCCGGTTGCACCGGATTGAACACCTCGAAACCGATTTCACGAATGTCATCGAGCAGATCCGCGACGGCACCGTCACAGTGGAGGATCGGAATGATATCCGGGTTGGCCCTCCTGAACCGGTCGATCATCCGCGTATAGAACGGCTTCAGCTGTTCACGGAAAACATCCTGTGGAATGATCAGGCTCGTCTGTGTGCCGAAGTCATCGCCGAACCAAATGGCATCCACACCCTTCTCGATCAGCTTGAGCCCCATCCGGGTCTGGAACTCCGCGCACGCTTCAAACAGGGGGACCACATACTCCGTTTGCATCATCATGTCAACCAGGAGTTTTTCCAACCCGACCAGCTGATGCGCCAGCGAAAAGACGGTCACTTCTATGTCCCCGATGACCAGATAGTCGTTCCTGAACTTCTTCACCAGTGCGTCGGCGTCGCGGAAACGGCCCGGAGCATCGGGATCGGGGAAATCGAACGCTTCAATATCCCCTTTGGTCTCAGCACGGGCCAGAGGATACTCCACCACCTCGACATAGATTGCCCCCTGGCGCATCCGCATCCGGTATTCGTTGAGCCAGGTACCATCGGCTTCCTTCACAACCCTGTAGTGGTCCGACACCGATGCTCCCGTGACAACAACATCGCTCCCCATGGCCACGCGCAATTCGTTGGCACTGATACGGTACGTCACATCCTCGTAGAGGTTCTCCGTGTAATGGACCGGTATACCGAGCTTGCCACCAAAATGATCAGCCAGGAACCGGCACAGGTCAAATTGCACCGGGACACGGTCAGGCAATCCCGGCATTCTCCTGAAGGCCCTCAGGACACGTTCTCGTGAATTCATGGCGTTTTCCCTCGATGCTCCTGTGCGTCGGAGAAGAGCGACGCGATCCAATTCTGGCGTACGTCGCCCTCAGCGGCGTATTTCTTCATGCGGTTGGCAAAGCCTGCGTACATGGCAAGCGCGGTGCGCTCATACATCCTGATGATCCCCTGCTTTCGTTCCTCTGTGATAACACGGTAGTAGCCCGACCCAGGGTCCATCGTCTGACGAACACGGCAATCCTGGAACGCTTTGATCGCGGCATCCACAAAAGCCCTTTCGTATTCCGCATTTTGGTCGCTCTCAAGAGTGATTTTCATTTCTTCGAGAACTGCAAAGGGTTTCCTCAGCGAGTCAGACAACTCACCGGGAACCTGCATTACTTCGTTTTTTGTCGGAAGAACAGCAGGGAAGGCGGGGTATTCGTGGTCGGTCGTATCAGGGTCCTCCGTCCAGCCCCCCTCGGTAGTGATCATGACGTTCGCATTTGGGGGCAGTTCGGCGAACTTCAACACCACCTCTTCCGGCGACGTAAGGGGCGTTGTTTTTCCGTTGATCTCCACCGACGTGACCACCGGCCCACCGTTGCGACAGGATAGGAAGAGCTTCTTCTCCCCGAAGCGCACCGGCTGCTTCTGTTCGTAGGCGGTGATGGAACCGGGAATGCGAGGACGGAGAATCAGTCTGTCGGACCGGTAGTCAAGATCAAAGAGACCGCGGATGGTGGCGGCAGGAATGGCAAAATTGTCGATCATCACGGCGACGCCTCCCACGTGAAACTGCCCTGTATCCGACCACGGATTGCTGCTGTTTTCGCCCCGTTGCGACCATGGAGCATCCATGCGGAAGTCTTTCGCCCACCTCATGGCCCGCGTGGCCGAGCCTCGCACATCCTCGAACTTTCCGAGGCGGTAATACATCAGGATGGCACGCCCTTCCACCGTTCCCCAGACTCCCCCGTTCACCCAATCGCCATATTGACGGAAACCATCCAATCCCGCACCCGACTTGTTTCCCCAACTCCAATATGTGTCATCCAGGCCTGGAGCATTGGTCAGGAGAAAATCAAAGGGACGTATCTCCGGATACGAGGCGATCTGGCTGTAGATGCTCTCGGCAATCCGGCGATCCACCACGCGCAGAGCGACGGCGTCGACATTTGCCACCCCTTCCAGGTAGCTGAACCGCTCCTGCCCCAACACTCCGTGTTTTGTCCCGTCCGGTTCAAGGCTTTTCACAAAATACCCGTCGGAGGTCAAGAGGAGCGGCAACGACTCGCGCGTGATCTTCTGCCTGCGTTCGTACTCTTCGAATTTTGCCTGGTCGCCCGTCATCTTGTACAGCTCAACCATCCTGTCGAGTGCCGCAAGATAGGTGATCGAAAGCCCTGCAAGATATCCTTTTCCAAACGTCCCATCCGGCTGTTGCACACCACCGTAGCTTGGGGCAAGGAGGTTGCTGGCGGGGCCCACAAGAAAGAGGTTGTTCTGAGGATCTCGTGTCCTTTCGATAAAATCAGAGGCTCGTTCCATCTTCGGCAGATAGAAGTCAGCAGCTTTCAGATCGTGACTCACAAGAAGGATCTCCGCCTGTACGACAAGCCCCGCGGCTGTAGCCTCATAGAACCAGTCGTGGAGGTTCTGATCGCCGTCTCCCTGTTTGAACCCAATCCACTCCGGACTGGCCATATCCCCCAGGCTTCCCTCGGGACCGATGAGATGAGAAAACCAGGTCGCCGTGTCGCTCCCTCCCCACATGCTCTTCCGGATTCCATTCCCCTGATTGTTCCAGTGAAGGTCCCATGACCTTTGGAGCGTTGCGAACCACGGTTCCTGAAGGAACGGCGTCGCACAATAGGAAAAGCCGTAGCTGTTTTGAATCCACCAGCCACCCCAACCCGCTCCTTCCACGAAGGTGTCCCAGTCCGGCTGGTACAGCATGGTAAGATTGGGCACCGCGGGATTCGGATTGAAGAAGGCGAACGATTCATCAATGAGACGGAGAAAATCTGGATCTCCTTCGCCGGAACAAAAAGCCCCCTCGTATCTGGCCGTCTGCCGGGACTCGGGCCCGCATGACATGAAGAAAGCGACTAGGAAAAGAGCGACAAGGTATTTTCTCATGATTCACCCCTCTTCCTGGTTTATCGACGACTCAAATTCTGTTTCTCCTGGCACCAAGCGCATTTGCCTTCGATCGCGGGGTTTCGTACCTTCGCTTGACAAGGAGGACCCATCATGAACAGGCTGGGATACTATCTCTTGAGCATATGTGCCGGCCTGGTGGCCGGGTTGTTGCTGGGATATGTGTTCTTCCACGATTCGGGAACACAACCTGTAGCTGAACCCCGCGAATGGGCCGACACCTCCGGGACTCATCAGTATTTCTACCGACTGAACGATACCCTTGTAGCCAGACATACGATCAGCAGTTCGGATACCGGTGTTGTCCACTCCGTGGACACCGTGGCCATAAACATACGATGAAAGGAGTTTCCATCCACGGACGCATGATAACTCCTCCTTTGTCGTTGGTATCCGGGAGAACTTTCGGTGTGTCTGGAACGGGATATCGATCGGGTGGGATGGGCAGAAAGAGCCCCGCTAGTCCCGGGGAAATATACGTATGGGTGACACCACAATCAATATATCAGGGGTCTGAGAGCAGACCTCAGACCTCTGATCAACCAGGGCATTGCCGCGAA